>NZ_NOZF01000092.1:0-21531 GCF_002258565.1 Rhodococcus sp. 05-2254-6 | reverse complement strand
GAGGCCGGCGTCGTGCTCGGTACCGGAACCGCTTCAGCCGCTGTCGACAGCTCCAACTCGATCGTCGACGCCGACGGCAACACCGTCACGGTGACGCTGTCCGACACCTTCATCAACGGTGTCGCTCCGCTCGACGGCAACCCGCTCACTCGTGAGTGGTTCGCCAACGGCCGCGCATCCTACGACGTCCAGGGCCCCTCGGCCGACGACTTCGAGGGCACCCTCAAGATCGGTTACCAGATCGGCTACCCGATGAGCCTCAACGGTGGCGTCGAGGTCTCCTGGTCCTCGCCTTCGGCTGAGTTCAACCTCGGTTCGGGCAACGAGTCCAGCGTCACCGTGACGGTGTTGCCGTCGGCGTCGACGATCGAGTTGGAGCTGTCGACAGCGGCTGAAGCGGTTCCGGTACCGAGCACCAGGCCGACTACCGAAGCGCCGGCAGCAACTGCAACGCTCATGGACTTGAGTCCCCGGCTGCGCCGCGACTTCTGGATCTCCGTCATTTATTCCTCATCATGTTCAGTCCCAGCGCGGTGTCGCACGGGGAAGCTTGTGGCTTTCACCCTCGAACTAGATCGGACGCAACGATGCGTACGAGCCCGAGCCGGATGGAGCCGTGAAGGCCACATCCTCGATCCTGCAGTCCCGTGGTTGAGGGCGCGGTACCGGTCGGTCCCACGCCCTCGTTGTCGGAAGCTGAGGGGAACATTAGAGGAGATGCCTGATCGTGACAATCCCTACGGTTGCGAGCGGAATGTTGCTGTCGCGTGATGTGTTTCGGCGGCGTGAACAACTTTCACACCCGAATTGGTGGTAACCCGCGTCACACCATCTCTCGATGACGCCAAACCGTTACACACCGGATCGCTGAGTAAAACTGCCCTGATATGGGCCGACGGCGATCTGAGCCTGACCGATACGGGCAAATCGTCGTACTTGCGAGCAATCGAAACGGGCGAAAATCATCCCCGCACACGGAGTCGACGCCCCGCTCGGCCGCTAACGACAGGTAAACGAGTGACTAACAAGTCTGTGATTCCGGACCGTAAAATGTGTCGTGGATCACATCAGGAGTAATGAGGTGGTCGCTGTTGCTTCAACCATTCGTCCGAGGACGGGCCGCCGGATTCGGTGCCCGCACCGTCGCTTCGCTCGTCTCCGGTCGTCTCCGGCAGAACTTCACCGAAGATGCGAGCGAGCCGGGCCCGTTCTGCTCGGGCCCGGCTCGCGTCGTCTTCGGCCGATCGATCGTCGTTCGGCTTTTCGCTCATCGGTATCGCTATGCGTCCAATCCGGACAGCTCGGCGATGACCTGACTCGCCAGCGGCGTCAGCGTCGCCATTCCGTCGCGAATCGCAGCCCGCGACGAGGCCAGGTTGACCACCAACGTGCTTCCGGATACACCGACCAGTCCACGGGACAGACCGGCGTCCAGCGAACCGGCCGCCAGTCCCGACGATCGCAGCGCCTCGCTGATACCCGGAATCTCGCGGTCGAGCACCTCCGCGGTGACGTCGGGAGTGACATCGCGCGGCGAGACACCCGTGCCACCGATGGAGACCACCAGGTCGACACCGCCGATCACCGCGGTGTTGAGTGCGTTCCGCACATCCACCTCGTCTGCCGTCACCGCGACGACGCCGTCGACGAGGAAACCTGCCTCGGTCAGCAGTTCCGTGACGAGCGGGCCCTTCGAGTCCTTCTCGGTGCTGTGCGCTGTTCGGTCGTCCACGATGACGACCAACGCGCGCCCTGCCAGTGGTGCGTCGAGTTCCATACCGCTCACCGTAGTAGTAAGGCCTCCACCCGGCTCACGCTGTGCGTAAATCGTTGCAACCGTTCCGTGCCTGCCTGGTTCTCGTAACATCAGCGACCGCCCGGGAACGACGGAACCTGGAAGGGCAGTTGCTGTTCTTGCTGTTGCGTCTGAGTCTGGGCCGGGGCGGGCTCCGCGGTACCGAGCGTCACCGTGGCCGTCTTCTCGCTGCCACCCTCGTTGTAGGTGACGGTGACGGAGTCTCCCGGAGCGTGCGAGCGCACCGCGGCGATCAACGCGTCACCGCTCGAGATGACGCGGTCGTCGAGCTTGGTGATCACGGCACCCGTCGGGATGCCTGCCGATGCGGCGGGGCCACCCTCGGTGACCTCGACGACGGTTGCGCCGTTGGCGTCGTCCTGCGACGGCACCTGCACCCCGATCATCGCCTGGGTGGCCTTGCCTGTGGTGGTCAGCTCGTCGGCGATGCGCTTGGCCTGATCCACCGGGATGGCGAACCCGAGCCCGATGGATCCGCTCTGAGCTCCGGATCCCTGGCTGCCGCCGATCGTGGCGATCGCAGTGTTGATACCGATCAGCTGTCCGTCGGTGTTGACCAGCGCGCCGCCGGAATTACCCGGGTTGATCGCAGCGTCGGTCTGGATGGCGTCGATCACCGAGTTCTGGTTGCCGGACTCCCCCGAAGTGGACACCGGCCGGTTCAGAGAGGACACGATGCCCGTGGTGACCGTTCCCGCGAGGCCGAGCGGAGAGCCGATCGCGACAACCTGCTGACCCACTTCGAGGTTCGACGACGAACCCAGCTCGATGGGCGTCAGGTTCGTCTTGCCCTCGGCCTTGATGACGGCCATGTCCGAGACCGAGTCGGCACCGACGATCGTCGCGTCGGCCACCGATCCGTCGGAGAACGCGACGGTGAGTTTGCCGTTGGCACCCGCGCCCGTCGCCACGTGGTTGTTGGTGAGGATCAAGCCGTCGCTGCTGAGGATGACGCCCGAGCCCTCGCCTTCCTCCTGCGAACCCGTCACCTGGATCTGCACCACGCTCGGCAGGACCTTGTTCGCGACGGCCTGAACGGAACCGTCGGGGAAATTGGCGGCCGGCTCTGCGGCGGTGACGGTGGAGTTCAACGAGTTGGTCACTCCCCCGCCGCCGTTGGCGTTGTTGGTCGCGATGGCACCGACTGCGCCGCCGATTCCGCCGCCGACCAGTACGAGGGCGATGGCACCGGCCACCAGCGCAGAACGACCCGAGCGAGTCTTCACCGCGGCAGGCGCAGAGTTGGATTGCGGTGCAACGTGTTGCGGCTGGGCGTGGGTGTGCTGGGCGGTCCGTGGGTCGCCCTGCTGACCGTACGGCCCGTAGCCGGGCTGGTAGGGGTTCTGTCCGTAGCCGGCGTACTGCTGCGGATAACCCTGCTGTGGGGGTTGCGAGCCGGCGTGCTGGGGATTTACCTGCTGGGGGTTTACCTGCTGGGTCGGGTGCTGCTGGGTCGGGTGCTGCTGGGTCGGGTGCTGCTGGGTGGGGTAGCTCTGCTCGTCGCCGCGCGAAGCCCGGTCCGCCGGATGCTGCTCGCCACCGGCACCCTGTCCGGTCTGTTCGGATTCGTTACGGTCGTCGCTCATCGTTGTTGCTTCCTTCAGTAGAGACCTCGTCGTAGAAGTCCGCCCGCCTTCTTGCTACTCACTGTGCAGGGCGGTACTGAGAGGTCGCTGAGATCCGGCTATCAGTTTGCCGAGAGTGTCGTGGGATCAGGAGCACCCTCACCGGGCAACACGATTCGAATGAGGGCACCGCCGCGCTCGGACACCTCGACCCCGATGGTGCCGCCGTGCTTGACGACCACCTGTCGCACGATGGCAAGGCCCAGGCCACTTCCGGGCATGGAGCGTGATGCCGTGGAGCGATAGAAGCGCTCGAACACCAACTCACGATCTTCCTCGGGAATGCCCGGTCCTGCGTCGTCCACCGTCAACTCGAGCAGACCCTCGCCGATCTGCCGCATGGCGATTCGCACCTCACCGCCGCTCGGGCTCCACTTCGCTGCATTGTCGAGCACGTTCAGCACGGCCCTCGACAGGCCCGCTTGATCGCCGTAGACGAACCACGGCATCAGCGTCGCATCGAAGTCGATCTCGTTGCGACGGCGGCGTGCTCGCTCGAGACTGCGTTCGACGGCATCGGCCAGGTCGACTCGCTCGAACACCGTCTCCGGCGCATCCTCGCGCGCCAGATCGACCAGATCACCCACCAGGGTGGACAATTCCTGGATCTGCGCGACCACGTCGGTTCGGAGCTCGGCCATGTCCTCGTCCGGGATGGACGGGGCTCCGGGGCGTCCGGCCGCGATCAGCAACTCCATGTTGGTCCGCAGCGAGGTCAACGGAGTCCGCAGTTCGTGGCCGGCGTCGGCGACCAATCTGCTCTGCCTGCCTCGAGATTCGGCGAGCGCGCGGAGCATCGTGTTGAAACTCTCTGTCAGACGCGCCAATTCGTCGTCACCGGTCACCGGAATCGGCGTCAGATCGTCGGTGCGCGCCACTCGTTCGGCGGCAGCCGTCAACCGGGCGATCGGACGTAAACCAGTGCGGCCCACGGCCATACCTGCTCCAGCAGCCAGCACCACTCCGCACGCACCGACGATCAACAGCACCCACGCCAGACGGTCGAGTACTTGTCCGGTCGGCAGCAGTCTCTGTGCGACGACGAGAGTGCTGCCGTCCTTGGTGCGTAGCGCGAGCACCCGCTGATCGTCGAGTGTGCGCAGAGACGATTCCTGTTGTCCGCTCACGACAGCGAGTTCGGCATCGCCGATCGGCACCTTGGGCCCGGGCGGGTTGTAGCTGGACATGTCCGGGTAGATCAGGGCCACACTCACATCGGTGCTGTACAGCGTGGCTCCGGCAACGAAGCGCGGGTCGTAGGACACCAGAGTCGACTCCGCCAACGCGGTTGCGCGAGAACGCAACTGAGTGTCCACATCGCCGTACAGCGCCCGCGAGACAACCGTGTACGCGGCAATGGCCATGACAGCCACCGCAATTGCGACGACGGAGGCCGCGAGCAACGTCACCCGCCACCGCAGCGACACCGACCGTGTCAGGGGCATCGGTGGTCGCATCCCCGTCGGCGACGAGCCGACACCGTCGGTCGACTTGCGCCCGAACGAAGCGACCATCACGGAGGCGTCTCGCGCAGGACGTAACCCACACCGCGAACGGTGTGGATCAGCCGCGACTCCCCCTCCGCCTCGGTCTTGCGCCGCAGGTAACCGACGTACACCTCGAGGGCGTTGCCCGACGTCGGGAAGTCGTAACCCCACACTTCCTCGAGGATGCGACTCCTGGTGAGCACCCGTCGCGGATTCGTCATCAGCATCTCGAGCAACGAGAACTCGGTCCGGGTGAGGCTGATCGAGCGTTCGGCGCGCGAGACCTCACGGGTCACCGGGTCCAACGACAGGTCCGCGAACGTCATGGTCTCCGAGTCGATGCCCGCTTCCATCGCGGTACGCCGAAGCAGTGCACGCAGTCGAGCCAACAGCTCCTCGAGCGCGAACGGCTTGGGCAGGTAGTCGTCGGCACCGGCATCGAGGCCTGCGACGCGCTCGGACACCGAGTCCCGGGCCGTCAACACGAGAATCGGCAGGTCGTCGCCGACACTGCGCAATCGACGACACACCTCGAGGCCGTCGAGCCGAGGCATCATCACGTCGAGCACCAGGGCGTCGGGACGCGCCGCTGCAACCTGCTCGAGCGCGTCGAGACCGTCGACCGCCAGGTCCACGGTGTACCCGTTGAACGTCAGCGACCTGCGCAGCGACTCACGCACTGCTCGATCGTCGTCGACCACCAATATCCGCATCCGTACAGTTTGTCCTGGTCGACTGAGATATGTCTGAGAGGGGTGCCCAATCCGGCTACGGAGTGGGTAGGTGCTTGGCCAGCGGGAGGTTCCACTTTCGCCACAGCGCGAGCAGACGCAACCCCGTCGCGAGCAGTGTTCCCACGATCAGACCCACGTTCTCCGGCAGACTCACAGCGTCGGCCAACACGACAGCCGACGCACCGAGCAGAGCCGGCAGCGCATAGAGGTCCCGATGCAGCAGCAGCGGAACTTCGTTGACCAGAACGTCTCGGATCACGCCGCCCGCCACGGCCGTCGTCGTGCCGATGAGAGCTCCGGCCAACGCGCTACCGCCCGAAGCCAAGGCAATCGTCGCGCCGGTCGATGCGAACAGGCCCATGCCGAACGCGTCGAGCACCAGAACTCCGCGTCTCACCTTGCCCATCTGTCGATGCGCGACGAACACGACCAGCGAGGCGAGGAAGCCGACGGTGAGGTTCGGCCACGTGTCCAGGGACGTCGGCGGGTGGATGCCGAGCAGCAGATCACGAATGATGCCACCGCCGATGCCCGTCGTGATTCCGACGACGCACACCCCGAACAGATCCAACCGGCGATGTACTCCGATCAACGCACCGGAGGCCGCGAAGGCCGCGATACCGATCAATCCGAGCACGTCGAGAAGCATCGGACCAGCATGTCACGGCGCTGACAGGGATCTGACAGCAACATCCGAGGCCAGCCCCAGCATCGGGGAGCACCTTCGAGTTGTAACCGATGTCAACCCCCAGGAGCACCTCATGCGTATTGGATTCAAGAAAACCATCGCCACAGTCGCAGCGGCGGGAGCACTTGCACTCGGTGGCGGCGCGGTCGCCCAAGCCTCCACGGATCGGGCCACGATCCCCGATGTGGCCGGCAGCTCCGAAAGCGCAGCCTTGGAGGCACTCTCGGATGCCGGTTTCACCAACGTGAGTGTCAACTACGACCGACCCGACGCCATCGTCCTCGGAACCAGCTTTCAAGCAGGGGCCAAGGTCAACGAAAACGCGTCCATCCTGGTGATCGTCGGACGCGACTAGCTCGCCCGCACCGTCCCGTCGTAACCGGCGGCGGGACTGTCCGCGTTGCGGTTGCAAGCGATAGTCTCGGTGCGCAGCAGAATTTCGCAGAACCGAGGTGAACGAACAAGTGCCGATCATCGACAATGCCGTCTACGTGAACGGAAAACGCACTGCCAATCCCGAGAGCCTCGATATCACCTTCGAGGTCATGCGGGAGCGGCACGGAATGGCATGGATCGGGTTGTACCGACCCGAGGTCGCCGAAATCATGTCTGTGGCAGACGAGTTCGGCCTGCATCGGCTCGCCGTCGAGGACGCCATCGCAGCCCACCAGCGGCCGAAACTGGAACGGTACACCGAGCAGCTGTTCGTCGTTCTCCGGCCCGCGCGATACGTCGACGAGACCGAAAAGGTCGAATTCGGCGAATTGCACATCTTTCTCGGTCCGGATTTCGTCGTCACCATTCGCCACGCCGAATCCCCCGACCTGGCGATGGTGCGGAAGCGCCTCGAAGGATCTCCCGAACTGATCGAACTCGGACCCGAGGCGATCCTCTACGGCATCCTCGATCAAGTGGTCGACGAGTACGTCCCGGTGGTGACCGGACTGCAGAACGACATCGACGAGATCGAGGATCAGCTGTTCACCGGCGACCCGTCGGTCTCGCGTCGAATCTACTCACTGCTCCGTGAAGTGTCCGAATTCGACCGTGCTGCAAAGCCACTCGTCGAGATGATCGAATCGCTCAAGCGAGGGTCGGACAAGTACAACGTGGACGTTGAACTGCAACGCTACCTGCGCGACGTGCACGATCACGCGATCCGCGTCTCCGACCGCATCGAGTCCTTCCGATCCAACCTGCAGAATGCGTTGACCGTGCACTCGACCATCGTCGCGCAGCAGCAGAACGAAGAGATGCGCAACATGACCGAAGCCAGCCTGGAGCAGAACGAACAGGTCAAGCGCATCTCGTCATGGGGTGCAATTCTTTTCGCACCCTCCTTGATCGCCGCAATCTACGGTATGAACTTCGACGACATGCCGGAATTGAAGTGGCAACTCGGCTACCCGATGGCACTGCTCGCCATGGCGATCTGCTCGACTGCACTGTTCGTGGTGTTCAAGCGTCAGAAATGGTTGTAGAGCGGCTCCGCCGCATGTGAGTGAAACTTCGTAGCAGGGGTCGAAGTTTCACTCACAAGGGTGTCAGGACGAACCGAACCTCGGGCCGATCGGGATGTCGCGGGTGAAGGTCAACCTGTCGAACTCGTTGCCGTATTCGTCGATGGCACCGATCGTCATTCTGCTGGCCGTGATGCCCGGAATGCCCGGCACCACATCGACTCTGACGAACGAGTAGTTCAGGAATCGCACCCTCGACCAGGTGATGGATTCGGCCGACTTCGTGCCGTCCGGTGCCCAGACGTAGCTGTTGGGAACTGCGGTGTCGGGCAACTCGTTGCCGCGGTAGCTCACGCCCTCGCCGTCCTGGAACGTGTAGCGGGGACGACCACCACCGCCGACGGTGTAATACACGGTGCCGTCGGTCTTTCCGTCGACCGTGGCGTTGTCACCGGCGACCCGCGTCGCGCGATTGCCACGGATCGGATCGGTGCGCTCGAAGACGTGATTGTGGGCCTGGAGCACCACATCCACCTCGTAACGGTCGAACAGCGCAACCCATGCGTCGCGCACGCCGCCGTCGCTCGCATGCGTCGACGTGGTCGAATACGCACAGTGGTGGAAGAAGCAGACGATGAAGTCGATGTTCGGATCGGCACGGTACCTCGCCAATGTCTGCTCCACCCAGGTGTTCTGGGCTCCACCGCTGTACCCGGCATTGGCCTTGATCTCGTAGCTGACGTCGTTCGCGTCGAGCGAGAGCACCGCGGTGTTGCCGTAGACGAACGAGTACGCCGACGGGCAGCCCTTGGGCCCGTTGCTCGGCTGATCCAACCGCGCCGCATGGCCGCCGTATCCGTTGGGGCTGTACAGCGCTTCCATGTCGTGGTTGCCGGTGGCGAACAACCATGGCGCGGTCGACGCACTGGCTTCGATCGCCTGGAAATAGCCGTCCCAGACGAAGGGGTTGAACTTGTCGAATCCCTTCGGCGGCGCCTGTCCGTGCTTCGCGAATTGCGGGGGCAGACCGGCACCCGACGGGTCCGCATAAGCGATGTCACCGGCGAGGATGTGGAAGTCCGGGTGCGAGGCCTCGATCTGCCGATTGATGTTGCGCGCGTGCTTGACCGACGGTTCGTTGTCGGCCTTGTAGTACTGGTCGTCGTAGTCGCCGGCCACCAAACCTGCTGGCTGCGATGGAGTTTCGTCGACACCCTGATCGCCCATCATCGTGAACCTGAACGGTGCGATGCGGCCCGACGGCAGCGCCGGGGATGCGCTGCGAATATCGCTCACGAAGCCGTCGGCGGTGCGCCAGCGGTAGTAATGAGGCAACTTCGGCGTCAGATTATCGACGGGAACATGCACGTAGTACTGCTCTGCCGACAGAATTCCGCCGTCGGTCTGCGGTACCTGGCTGATCAGGTTGCGCACCTCGGCAGAGGTCGTCGCGCCCAGCGCCGGCGTGGGGCCGTGGTCGAGAAAGACTCCGGTGAGCCCGGGGTTCCGAGAAAGCTGAGCGGAGAACCGCAACTGCGTCGCCGGGTCGTTTCCGAAGCCCATGTGCCGACCGGCCACAGCCAGTGGAGCGTCCTGCGCATAGGCGGTGCGTGCGAACACCGAATTCCCGACGCCTACCGCGGCGGCCGTTGCGGCTGCTCCCACCAGGAAGTTTCGGCGACTGACCGGGTGCCGCCGCAGGAACGACCGATGCCAATCGTGCTGCTCGGCCATGGTCATGTTCTCGGCGAGCGTGCCCGGGATACCGGTCGCGACGGTCTCGCCTGCGGGATTGAGCGTCATGACTCGATCGTGGCGGTGACGCCCGCTCTATCCGTTAACCAAGCGAAGCACTTGAGTGAACAGTACGAGAACACCGATGCACAACGGGACGAACGAGGACAATCCCGTCGTGCATGGAAACTCGTGACACTTCGAGAGGTGGTGGGACTGAATGCACAGAGGTGTGCTGTGATGACGGGATCCCGTCGCTGGGGACCGATAGTGTGCAAACCTGCCCACATCGCCGGGACCTACACTCCCCCACCGAATGCGAGTCCCAGTAGATACGTCGCCCCAGCCGCGCCGTAGCCGATGGCCAGTTGGCGCAGAGCGCGTTTGACTGGTGGCCCACCGCTGAGCAGTCCCACCACCAAGCCGGTACAGATCAATGCGATTCCGACGAGGACGGCGGCAACGGCAAGTGCCACATAACCTTCGAGGCCGAACAGATACGGCAGCACCGGGATGACGGCACCGGAGGCGAAGAAGCAGAAACTGGCCCCGGCGGCACCGAGGCCGGTTCCGATGGACTCGTGCTGATCGACGTCGGGGGCCATCTCGTCGGCAGGTAGTACTCGCAGCACTTCGGCGGCTTTGGCGTCGGCTTCCTCGTGGGTCATGCCCCGCGCCCGGTAGACCAGCGCCAGTTCGTTGGCGTCGACGTCGAGGTGTTGGACGGCATCGCGCGCGGCACTGTCCGGGGACGACGCCTCGAGCAGTTCCCGTTGCGAGCGGACCGAGACGTACTCGCCCGCGCCCATCGACAGCGCGCCGGCGAGCAGTCCTGCCAGTCCTGTGACGAGAACGATCTGCTTGGACACACCGGATCCGCTGATACCGAGCACCAGAGCCAGGTTGCTCACCAAGCCGTCGTTGGCACCGAACACTGCGGCCCGGAACGTGCCGGACAGTCGATTGCGACCGCGAGCTGCCAGCGCCCTGATCACCTCGGCATGGATCTGCTCGTCGGCCGTCATGGCGTCGGTGGCATCGGAGTCGGTGGCATACGGAGAGCGCGTTTCGGCGCGCTGCGCCAATGCGAGCACGAACACCGACCCGAACCGACGCGCCAGCACACCGAGGATGCGGGTGCGGATGTCGCCCTTGAGCGGCATGCCGACCCGCTCGCCCAGCAGGTTTCGCCAATGCTGCTCGTGGCGGCCCTCTGCATCGGCGAGTGCGAGCAATATCTCGCGTTCCTCGCCGACGCGTCGACCTGCCAGATCGCGATAGACGGCAGCCTCGGCCCGCTCGTCGGCGAGATACTGCCGCCACCGCTTCACATCTCGCGCACTGGGTCCGTCGTTCATGAAAGTGAAGATAGACCCGTGGAGGGTCAGCTCGGGTCGTACACCCCGGTCTGTACTGCTTTGACCAATCTCCGTGGCACTCGGAACTCTCGACCTTGGAACCGCACGGCCACCAGATCGGGAGCAACGGCTTTCCACTGCGCACGACGGCTCCTGGTGTTCGAGCGCGACATCTTTCTCTTCGGAACAGCCATGATTCAGGCGTCCTTTCGGCTTCGTCGACCGTAACGCTTCTCGAATTTCTCGACGCGTCCCTGCGTGTCCATCACGCGGGCGGCTCCGGTCCAGAAGGGGTGCGATTCGGACGAGACGTCGACGACGATCAGCGGGTAGGTGTTGCCGTCTTCCCATTCGGTCTCGCGCGCGGACGTGACGGTGGACCTGGTGAGAAACCTGTTACCGGTGCTCGAATCCTGGAACACGACCGGGTGGTAGTCGGGGTGGATGCCTGGTTTCATTCTGTAGCCTCTCGTGATTGTTCTGCGTACGGGGATTCACTGCTGTCGCAGGGGTCTTCGTGCCACTGGCCGAACGGATCGGTCCAGCCGGACCAGGCCGAGGGGTCCGTCATCTCGTCGTCGGATACCAACGCCCACTGCAGGGTTCGGTCGATCTCGGTGGGGTCGGCCTCGTGCACGAGGACCACCAGAGAGGTGTCACGGTCGCCGAACGTCTCGTCCCATCGCAGCGCCGCCATTGCCCGACGGGTGGCGTCGACGCGGTCCTGTTGCTCCGGTTCCATTGCGGCAAGCCACTTTCCGGCGCTCGCAACACGAAGACCGCCGCCTGCCGATTCGATCCACAGCGCTTCGTCGGGCTGAGTGGCGACCCACGCCCGCCCTCGTGCGGTCACGACGCCGTCGAGCAGCACGTCGATGGCCTCGTGCAATCGCTCGGGATGGAACGGCCGCGTTGCGGTGAACTCGACCAGGGTGACGCCGCAGTCGACGGCCAGCGGCGGCTGACCGCGCAGCAGTGGCGAATGCGCGTCGGTGATCGCGCCGCGACGGGCATCGGCGGGCACGGACGCGAGAAGCGCTGGGGCGTCGACCATTGCGTCCCGGGACACCCAGACGACGGGCGCATTCGGTGCCAGCCGCGCGAGGACGGCAGCAAGCCGGGCCCGCTCCCACGCGTCGACGTCCGGGCCCGCGGTGACGACGAGCGCATCGGCGTAGTCGACCTGCCCCACCACCAACTGCGCGACGGTTCGGTCGTCGTCCCCACTGGCGACGATCCCTCGGTCGGCCATGGCGTCGTCGCCGGTGGCGTCGGCCAGCCAGGTTGCGGCATCGAGGCAGTCGACTACTGCCTCGATGCGGACGTCACGCGAGGCCGGGCCGTCGATCTGCCCGACGACACCCGCCACGACGACGTTGTCCACGGCCCAGCACAGCGCCTCGGGCTCGAGCGCGGGGTCCATGGCGAGCACGATGCGATCGACGTTGCTGCGAGCGGACAGTGCGCGCAGCAGCGGCAGCAGATCCTCCCGAAGCGTGCACGAGACGCATCCGTGCGCCAGCTCCAGAATGGTCTCGCGCGGGTTCTCCCCCAGTACGGAGAGTGTGCGACGCACGACACCTTCGGCGACGCGGCTCAGATCGTGGCGGACCGCTACTGTCCCCGGCGCGAGCAGCGATGTCACGACTGCGTCCATGGCTCCGGTCCAGCCGGAGACGAGGACCATCGGGGTTCGATCGTCCGGTGAGTTGTTCACGAGCACCCTTCTTCTCGACAACGATTGTCATTCTCTGAGGATGCACGCTACATTCGAGATCACGCTTTGTCGAAAACGATTGTCATAATGGAAAGAAAGGAGTGCTCGTGTCCGCGCACTGCCAAGTCACCGGCCGCACCCCCGGCTTCGGAAAATCCGTCTCGCACTCCCACGTGCGAACCAGCCGTAGGTGGGACCCCAACATCCAACGCAAGACGTACTACGCACCCAGCCTCGGCCGACGCGTCACTCTCACGCTCTCGGCCAAGGGCATCAAGACCATCGACCGCGACGGCATCGATGCCGTCGTCGCCAAGATCCGCGCACGTGGGGAGAAGATCTGATGGGCAAGAGCACGGACGTCCGTCCGATCGTCAAGCTGAAGTCGACCGCGGGGACCGGCTACACCTACGTCACTCGCAAGAACCGTCGCAACGATCCCGATCGACTGGTGATGAAGAAGTACGACCCGGTCGTGCGCAAGCACGTCGATTTCCGAGAGGAGCGGTAGCCGTGGCGAAGAAGTCGAAGATCGCCAAGAACGAACAGCGCAAGGTCGTCGTCGCCCGGTGGGCAACCCGTCGCGCCGAGCTCAAGGAGACCATCCGCAGGCCCTCGAGCAGCGACTCCGAGCGCGCACAGGCCCAAGCAGCACTGCAGCGTCTGCCGCGCGATTCGAGTCCGGTACGATTACGCAATCGTGACGCTGCGGATGGACGTCCGCGCGGTTATCTACGGAAATTCGGGCTGTCCCGCGTGAAAATGCGCGAGATGGCTCACCGTGGGGAGCTGCCAGGCGTCCACAAGTCGAGCTGGTAAAGGGAAAAGGTTTCAGATGGCAGTCAAGAGAGCACCGTCGAAGAAGGTCCGCGCAGAGGCAGGCCGTCGACCGAAGAAGAACCCGTTGAACGCCGCCAAGGTCACCACGGTGGACTACAAGGACATCAACCTCCTTCGTCAGTTCATCTCGGACCGCGGCAAGATCCGCAGCCGCCGGGTCACCGGGCTCACCCCGCAGCAGCAGCGCCAGGTCGCTGTTGCAGTGAAGAACGCTCGTGAGATGGCATTGCTGCCGTTCACCAGCCGCTGATCCAAACTTTCGTTCAGAGAGGCCACGTAGCCATTGGCTACGTGGCCTCTCTGTCGTTCCCGATCCAGAGATGAGCAGTCCGTAGATGTCCGGCGTCCTCGAGGGCTTCACCGTCATCTTCGTCGTCATCGCACTGGGTTACCTGCTCGCCCACCTGAAAGTGCTCGGCGAACACGGCCAGTTCGTACTGAGCCGACTCGTGTTCTTCGTCGCGACGCCCGCGCTGCTGTTCGTCACGCTGGCGAACTCGGATCTGTCGGTCATTCTGTCGCCTGTACTGGCCGTAGCCGGCACCACGGCACTGCTCGTCGGCGCCGTCTATTTCGTCATAGCCAAGCTGGCTCTGAAACGAACCGTGCCCGACGCGACCGTCGGCGCACTTGCGAGTTCGTACGTCAACGCCGCCAACCTGGGTATCCCGATTGCCGTCTTCGTGCTCGGCGACGCGAACTTCGTCGCTCCCCTGCTGCTGTTCCAGATCATGGTCTACACCCCGATCGCGGTGACGATTCTCGACGTCTCGACGGAGATAGAGAAGGTCTCGGTGCTCAAGACCGTCACCACACCGTTCCGGAATCCGATCGTGCTGGCCGGCGCTGCAGGACTGGTTCTGTCCATCACCGGCTTCGAGCTGCCCGAGGCGTTGATGCAGCCGTTCCAGCTCGTCGGGAACGCGTCCGTCCCGGGCGCGTTGCTCGCCTTCGGCCTGTCTCTCTACGGTGCCCGAGTGCTCCAGAAGGGCATCAGTCCACGACGGGACGTAGCCCTGGCCACGGTGTTCAAGATGGCACTGCAACCCCTGCTCGGCTACCTCATGGCCCGGTTCGTGTTCGGTCTGGACGGGCACGATCTGTTCGCCATCGTCGTCGTCTCGGCGCTGCCGACCGCACAGAACGTGTTCGTCTTCGCCAGCCGCTACCAGCGCGGGGTGGTACTCGCCCGAGACACTGCGTTCGTGACCACGCTCGTCTCGATCCCCGTCATCGCGCTCGTGACACTCTTCCTCGCATGAGCCGAACACAAAGGTTCTCCTCAGCTCACAGCGCTAGTTTGGTTTCATGAGGTTTCTCGCTGCAGGAGTCATGTTGTGCCTGCTGCTGGTCGGCTGCAGCACCGCCTCCGGCAGCGACGACGAGACGACGCCGACGGTCGGATCCACCACGCCGGTCGGTCTCGCTCAGCAACCCAGCGCACCTCCGGTTCCTCACGAAGTGCCCGTCGGCGACGTGGGCACGATGTTCGAGCCCACCCCCGATCTGATCCGCGCCACCACCACTCCGTTCGAGTCGTGGAGCCAGGTCTCCCCCAACACCATCGCGGTCCACTTCGTCACCGGCACTCCCGAGTGCTACGGAGCCGACGCGTCGGTGACCGAGACCGACACCACCGTCACCATCGAACTGCGTACCGGGACCAAGCCCGACGCCGCCGACAAGTCCTGCATCATGGTGGCCGTCTACGCCACCATGCAGATGACTTTGGCCTCTCCCCTCGGGAGCCGCACCATCCTGAATGCGGCCTGACCCTCACGCAGGTAGGGTCCGGGCGGTGAGCGATCATCTGCCAGACCGAGATCGAAGCCGGATTCGCGCGGCCGATGCGGACCGGAATCTGGTCGCGCAGCTGCTGAGCGACGCCTTCGCAAACGGCCAACTCACCATCACCGAGTACGACGAACGCACGGCAGCGGTGTACCGGGCGAAGACCTACGGCGAACTCGACGTACTGACCGGGGACCTGGTCCTGTCTCCGCCTCCCGCACGTGCGCCATCCGGTGGCTCCGCGAACGACCGCGTGATCGCCATCATGAGCGGTGCGATGCGTAAAGGAGAGTGGACCGCGGCGGCGCGCATCGACGCGTTCGCCTTCTGGGGTGGCATCGAACTCGACCTACGCCGTGCATCGTTCTCCGCCGAGGAAACCACCATCAACTGCGTGGCCATCATGGGCGGCATCGAAGTCACCGTGCCGCCCGGAGTGAGCGTCGAGGTCCGCGGCATGGGGATCATGGGCGGATTCGAGCACGTGAGCGCGGCGCACCCGGGCGCACCGCGCGTGGTCGTCACCGGCTTCGCGTTCTGGGGTGGGGTGTCGGTCGAGATCAAGGACCCCGACAAACTTAGGATCGCCGACGCTTGAGGTAGTCGGTCACCACTGCCGCACCCAATCCGTCCAGATCCGGCGCGATGACCCGTCCACCCACTCGTTCGGCCATCTTGTCGACAACTCTGGCCAGGCCGGGATCGTCACCGAGCCGGAAGATCGTCACCTGCGCACCGAGTTTCGCGACGGTATCGAGCTCCCGCACAGTCAATCCCAGAGTCTTCGACGACGGCGGATAGTCGAAATACGCATGGCCGTCCGGCTCGAGATGAGCAGTCGGCTCACCGTCGGTCACGATCAACACCACCGGCTGTGCGTTGGGATGACGCCGCAGGTGACGTACTGCCAGCATCAGTGCGTGGTGCAGGTTGGTGCCCTGATCGTAGGCACCGTCCAATCCCGCCAGCTCCGACGCCGTCAATGTCTGTGCGTGCCTGCCGAATCCGATCAGCTGCAGATCGTCCCCTCGGAACCTGGTGCTGACCAGATGGTTGAGAGCCAGTGCCGTGCGCTTCATCGGCACCCAGCGGCCGTCCATCACCATCGAGAACGACGTATCGACCAACAATGCAACCGCGGCCTGCGTTCTGGTCTCGGTCTCGCTGATCTCCACATCGGTCACCTGCAGCTGCACCGGAAAGCCCGATCCTGTTGCCGCTGAACGCAGTACCGCATTGTTGACCGTACGGGTCACGTCCCACGGTTCGGTATCGCCGAACTCCCACGCCCGCGATGCTCCCGTCGGCTCGCCCATAGCACCCGCCTTGCGAGTGTCCCGCTCGCCGCCGCGTCGAGACAGCTTTCCTGCGACATCCTTCAGCGCGGACTGCCCCAGCTGACGCATCGCTTTGGGTGACAGACGCCATTGCCCGTCGGCACCCTTGTCCATGAAACCCTGCTGCTGCAGCGCTTTTTCGAGTTCGGCGAGCATTCTGGCATCGGCCGCCGCCTCGGGCCCGAGTTGCTTCAGCAGGGCGTCGGCATCGATGTCGTCCAGTGCGGCACCGTTGTACTGCTGCGAGAGCTGATTTCCCAGGTTCTCGAGATCTGCGATGTCCTGGAGCGCGCCGGTACCGTCGCCGAGTCCCATACCGTTCTCGCCGCGGAAGTTCTGCGAGCCGTCCCAATCCTCACCGGGCCGGGCCTGCTGGAGATTCTGATCGAGTTGATCAAGCTGGTTCAGCAGATTCGAGTCGCCGAAGGCCTGCTGAGCCAACGCATCGAGCTCGGCCCGCTGCTCGGGCGTCAGAGAGTTGCGCAACCGCTGCGCCGCTGCCGCCCGCTGGGCGAGCGAGTCCAACAACTCGTCGACATTCTCGGGGTTCTCCGGAAAATGCTGACCGTGCTTGTCCATGAACTTCTCGAACTGCTCGTCGGTGTCCTCGCCCTTGTTGTGGGCGTCGAGCAATTCGTTGAGGTCCTTCAGCATGTCGCTGATGGCCTGACGGTCCTCCTCGGTGGCACCTTCGAGAGCTTGCTTCATGCCCGCGAAACGCTGATCGAGCATTTCGCGTCCGAGCAGATCCTTGATCTTCTCGTAGTTCTCGCGACCCTCGGACGAACGCCAGTCGTAGTCCGAAAGTTCCTGCACCGCTTGGGCAGTGGACGGAGACAGATCGCCGATCTGCATCTCTTGGAAGCGCGCGTCGTCGTCGAGGGCACGCGCCAACGCCTTGCGCTCCTCGAGCACCGCCTTGTCCAGCAGCTCACGTACTTCCTGCAGCGTGCCGTCGAGGTTGTTCTTCTTCAACAGATCTCGACGACGCTTCGCGGCCTGCGCAGCCAGGTCGTCGAGCCCGCGCATGTTCTTCGTCCCGCGACGCAGCATCTCCTGCAATGCCCGACGCGGTGACGCGCCCTCGAGCACGTCCTCGCCGATCGCGTCGAGCGCCTCGCGCAGATCCACCGGTGGCGCAAGGGGATCCGGACCGTCGTGATACCGCCCGTATCTGGAGCGACGCATCAGCTGTACACCGTCTGACCGTCGTCGTCGGGGTCCTTGGAGATGCGACGCGCCAGGTAGAGGCCCTCGAGAGCGAGTTCGACGGCGGCCGCCTTCTCCCCGTCCGAGGTAGCGTTCAGCCGCTCGTGGATGTCGCCGATGACCTCGACGTCGGGCAGCTCGTCGAGCAGCGCCTTGGCGGTGATGCGGTCGCCGGTGACGATCGGTTCGCCGGTCTCCACTGCCGTCACCAGAGCTGCGAGATTGATGCCGCCGAGGTGTGCTCGAACGGTATCCGCGGTCGCGCGGCGCAGCATGTGTTCGAGCACCTCGATTTCGCGGCCTTCTTCACCGGATTCGAATTCGACCTTGCCGCGCAGCACCTCGATGATGGTGCCGAGATCCACCGGCCGGGCCACGGGCTCGGCCTCCCCCAGGATCGCGGCGCGGTGAACGGCTGCGGCAGCGATGGTTTCGGCTGCGGCGATCGCGAATCGGGCGGAAACGCCGGAGCGCTGGTCCACCGACGGCGACTCGCGCAGCAGTCGGGTGAATCGGGCCAACACCTCGAGCAGATAGGTCGGGACTGCGGCCTGCAGCTCCGCTTCCTGCTCGATGACGGCCACCTCGGCGTCGAGTTCGAGGGGGTAGTGAGTCCTGATCTCGGCTCCGAAACGGTCCTTGAGCGGGGTGATGATGCGTCCGCGATTGGTGTAGTCCTCGGGGTTCGCACTCGCGACCAACATGACGTCGAGCGGCAGACGAAGCGTGTAGCCGCGGACCTGGATGTCGCGCTCCTCCATGACGTTGAGCAACGACACCTGGATGCGCTCGGCAAGGTCGGGGAGCTCGTTGATCGCCACGATGCCGCGGTGGCTACGCGGGACCAGGCCGAAGTGAATGGTTTCCGGGTCGCCGAGGCTGCGGCCCTCGGCCACCTTCACCGGATCGACGTCGCCGACGAGGTCGGCCACCGAGGTATCCGGGGTCGCGAGCTTCTCGGCGTACCGCTCGCTGCGATGCCGCCACTCGACGGGAAGGTCGTCGCCGAGTTCCTTCACCTTCCTGATGCTGGCGGGAGTGATCGGCTCGTATGGATGCTCGCCCAGTTCGGCTCCGGCGATCACCGGCACCCACTCGTCGAGCAACAAATTCAGGGTGCGCAGCAGTCGCGTCTTGCCCTGACCGCGCTCGCCGAGCAGAACCACGTCGTGACCGGCCAGAATCGCGCGCTCGAACTGCGGCAACACCGTCGAGCCGAATCCGACGATCCCCGGCCACGGATCTGTGCCGTCGCGCAATGCCTTCAGAAGATTTTCCCGCAACTCTTCCTTGATCGACCGCTGCCGATGTCCGGATGCCTTGAGTTCGCCGAGAGTGGAGATGCCAGGTTTGGTAGAGGTCACTTCTCCACGCTACGAGCGTTTGCCGAAAGCTGCCATCGAGTCGTCGGTTGTGGTTCCGTCGAGTTCGCACTTATGCCACCTGAACTGGACAAATCGCCCGCATAGGTGCGACCTCGCTACACCGGGGCACCCGCGGCGCGGAGCTTTGCCCGCACGCGTGCCACCACCTCGTGCGGTCGCAGCCGCATCTGCTCGGAATTGACGCGGACGATCTGCCACTCGGCACGATCGAGATCCTCGAACCGCTCGATGTCACGGGTCCGCTGACGCTCGTCGAGCCAGTGGTGAACGCCTTCGTATTCCACCCCCACCCGCCAACGACGCCACCCCATGTCGATGCGTGCCACGAATCTGTTCGAACTGTCACGAATTTCGATTTGAGTCTCGGGCTTCGGGAGCCCCGCCTCGACCAGAAGCAATCTGGTGCGCGTCTCTTGTGGCGACTCTGCACCGCAGTCGACGACATCGAGCGCACCGAACAGGCGCCGGATGCCTCGGGTGCCCGGTCGCTGCAGCGCATACGCACGTATGGCTTCCCCGTCGACGCAGGTTGCGGCGAGTAGTGAGTCGAGAAAGACCACCGACAGCGGCGACGGCACCCAGCGACCGATATCGAATCCGGTGCGCACGGGTGTGGACACCGCGAATCCCTGAGCGATCATGACGTCGTCGGTATCGAACGCGTCGTGGTGGATTCGGAGCCCGGGCAACTGGTGCGATCTCCCGGTCGCCAACACACTCGGAGGAGTACTCGGGTCGATCCACTTCGCGCCGTGGACTGCCGCCGCGGAGACCCCTGCAATCACGGCACCATCGCCGACGCAGATCGATGCGGCGATAGCCATTGTTCGCGCATCGACAATGGTCCCGTCGCAGACATACGTGTCGCGAAAGACCCTCACATATTTGCGACTCAGCTCGTGCCTGCTGAGAGCGCCCGAGCGTATTGCCTGCGAACCCCGAAACGGTCCGCCCTGAATCCCCATGGCTCAACCCTGGCAGGGTCGACACCTCGAAAAGGGCCCGCTCAGCGATCTGTGGATTACTTTTCATCCATCCACAGATTGTCGAGTTCGCAGTTATGCGGCCGAAAGTGAGGTATGTGGTTGCATAACTTCGAGCTCGGCGTCAGGCACTAGTGCGCGAAGTGTCGCGATCCCGTCAGATACAGCGTCACGCCTGCATCCTGCGCCGCGGCGATCACTTCGTTGTCGCGTACCGAACCACCCGGCTGCACAACGGCTTTGACGCCTGCGGTCATCAGTACCTGCAAACCGTCGGGGAACGGGAAGAAGGCATCGGAGGACGCCACCGAGCCGACGACGCGATCCCCGGCTCGCTGAACGGCGAGGTGGGCGGCATCGACGCGGTTGACCTGGCCCATTCCGACGCCGACCGACGCACCGTCGTGGGCGAGCAGGATCGCGTTGGACTTCACGGCCCTACCTGCGCGCCAGGCGAATTCGAGATCCTTCAGGGTCTGCTCGTCGGCAGGCTCGCCGGCAGCGAGGGTCCAGTTGGCAGGATTGTCGCCGTCTGCGTCGAGAACGTCGCGCTGCTGCAGCAGTGCGCCGCCGGAGATCGGCTTGAGTTCGACGCCCGAGGTGGACGGCGCCTCCGCCAGCAGCACACGAATGTTCTTCTTGCGCTGCAGCACTCCGAGAGCACCGTCGGCGTAGGACGGCGCGATGATGACCTCGGTGAAGATCTCGGCCACCTGCTCGGCCATCTCGACGGTGACCTCGCGGTTGGCTGCGATGACGCCGCCGTAAGCACTCACCGGATCGCACGCGTGGGCCTTGCGGTGCGCCTCGGCGATGTCGTTGCCGACAGCGATACCGCACGGGTTGGCATGCTTGATGATCGCGACGGTGGGGTCGGCATGATCGAACGCCGCCCGCCACGCTGCATCGGAATCGGTGAAGTTGTTGTACGACATCTCTTTACCGTGCAGCTGCTCCGCCCGCGCGATGCCGGAGCTTGCAGGATCGACGTAGAGCGCCGCAGCCAAGAATCACCCCTCGGTTGCCGTGGTGGTCGACCCGGCCCGCTACGAGGACGTGCTCACGGCCGTGGCCGGTGGCGGATTCACCCTCGCCGAGCGGACTTCCCTTGCGGCACAGGCTTTTCAGCACACGGCCGCCTACGACGTCGCGGTGGCGTCGTGGATGAGCAATGTGCTGACCCCCGATACCGAATCGTCGTTTCCAGAATGGATCGGCGGAACCTGGGATCGCTCGGCCGTGCTTCGCTACGGCGAGAACCCGCACCAGGCTGCGGCGCTCTACGTCGATCCTGCAAGCTCCGGCATCGCGCGGGCGGAGCAGCTGCACGGTAAAGAGATGTCGTACAACAACTTCACCGATTCCGA
>NZ_NOZF01000027.1:0-22064 GCF_002258565.1 Rhodococcus sp. 05-2254-6 | reverse complement strand
GTGGCATTTCTGGCCGCAGTCGACGACGCAGAAGTCGACCGGCGGCGTCGACGGTTGCGTAGGGCCTTGTCGGACTTCGACGCCGGAACCATCGTCACCACCCACAGTTTCTGTCAGCGCATGCTCGACGGACTCGGCATCGCAGGCGAGCGCGAACCGGAATCGACGTTCGTCGAATCCGTCTCGGACCTACTCGAACAGGTCGTGGACGATCTGTATCTGCAGATGTTCAGCGGTGACGACGAGGCACCGGCATTCAGCAGGCGGGATGCCCAGCAGTTGGCGCTGTCGGCCGTGGGTGACCAGCAGTCGATTCTGTATCCCGACACCGAGGACTCGGACGACGACAATCGCGAGCCGGCACTGCGTGTGCGGTTCGCCCGGGAAGCGCGCCGGGAGATCGAACGTCGCAAACGCCTGCTCGGTGTGCGCGACTACAACGATCTTCTGGGACTTCTGCATTCGGTGTTGTCGGACCCCGTCCACGGTGAGGCTGCCTGTGCGCGAGTGCGAGATCGATTCCGCGTCGTGTTGATCGACGAGTTCCAGGACACCGACCCCATGCAGTGGGACATTCTGCGGCGGGCGTTTCACGGCTCCACGACGCTCATCCTCGTCGGCGATCCGAAGCAGGCCATCTACGCGTTTCGCGGAGCCGAGGTACTGAGTTACCTCGACGCCGTGCAGACCGCGGACCACCTCTACGAGCTCACCGCCAACTGGCGTAGTGATTCGGGGTTGCTCGACGCCCTGCACCATCTGTACGGCGGCGCAGCCCTCGGCCACGACGACATCGTGGTGCACCCAGTCGAAGCGCGAAACCCTCTCTCGCGCATGGTCGGACATCCTCCCCTGCGGCTGCGTTACCTACCGCGAACCGGCGCTGGTCCACTGCGGCAAGGCTTTCCGGCAGTCGACCGGCTCCGATCCAGGGTTGCGGCAGACGTTGCGGCGGACATCGTCGAGCTGTTGTCCGGACATGCTGAGCTCGAGCGACCCGACGGCCGCCGGGTGATCGAACCGCGTGACATTGCGGTGTTGACCCGAACGACCAAGCAGGTGGCGTTGATTCGGGACGCACTCGACGCGGTAGGGGTGCCGTCCGTCGTGTCGAGCAGCACCAGTGTGTTCGGTACCGAGAGTGCCCGACATTGGCTGTGGTTGCTGCAGGCGATCGAGCAACCGCATCGCACCGATCGCGTACGTTTGGCCGCGTTGACTCCTCTGCTCGGGTGGACCGCTGCGCAGCTCGACGCCGGGGCCGAGGATGCGCTGTCCCAGGTCAGCAGCCGGCTGCGTGAGTATTCGGTGCTGTTCGACGAGGCCGGGTTCGCGGCAGTGTTCGAGCGGGTGTCGGCCCAGTCCGGACTCGATGCCCGGTTGCTCGCGGTCGAAGCCGGTGAGCGCACGATGACCGATCTGCGGCACATCGCCCAATTGCTCAATCGCGCCGCGGTATCCGAGTCCTACGGAATCACCGCCCTCACTCGCTGGCTGACCGACCGCATCAAGGAACCGGCAGCGGGCGGGTCGACCGACCGCAGTCGTCGACTCGACAGTGATTCCGCCGCAGTGCAGATCATGACGACACACGGCAGCAAAGGGCTCGAATTTCCGGTCGTCTACCTGCCCTACGCGTGGGACACGTTGTACTTCAGCAAGCCGTCGACGCTGTTGCTGCACGAGAACGGCACGCGAATCCGAGACGTCGGCGGACCGTCCGGAACGGGCTACGCGGCCAGGAAGATCCTCAACGACCAGGAGGAAGCAGGCGAGGAACTGCGACTGCTCTACGTCGGCCTCACCCGCGCCGAGAGTCGGATCGTGCTGTGGTGGGCCCCGGGCCGAAACACCGCGACGTCCTCGCTGCACCGCATGCTGTTCGGACGCATCCCCGGAATTGCTCTGCCGGAGCCGTCGTACAAGGTTCTCGACGACGCGACGACGGCGAACCGGCTCCAATCCTGGGTCGGGTCGGCAGCAGGCCTCATCTCGGTCGAACCGGTGGGGCCCGGCGAGCCGTCCACCGCACATTGGATTCGTCCCGAGCAACCGCACCTCGCCGTCGCTGCCGCACGATTCGATCGAACCCTCGACCTCCTGTGGCGTCGGACGTCGTACTCCGCGTTGACAGCTCACGCTCACGACGCCGCGCCCGCCCAGCCCGAGGTAGGAGTGACCAGCGAGACCGAGCACCCCGAGAAGACGGACGAGCCCGCCGACACGGCCGTGGGCAGCGAATACCCGGGAAGCGAGCACATCGACGAACAGCTGGACGGAATCGCGTCACCGATGAACGGCATGCCTGCCGGCGCGGCGTTCGGAACGCTCGTCCACGAGGCACTCGAACACCTCGACACGTCCGCACCCGATCTGCTCGCGGAACTCGAACGTCGCTGCGCTGCGGCGGTGGCGTCGCGAATGGCGGAGGTCGATCCGGTGGCGTTGGCCCAAGCCCTTCTGCCGGTGATGCAGACACCGTTGGGATTCGGGACGCTCGCCGACGTAGCGCCGTCCGACCATCTGGCCGAACTCGACTTCGAGCTGCCCTTGGCAGGCGGAGACGATCCGGTGGCGAACACGGTCACGTTGAAGTCCGTCGCGCGCCTGTTGCGTCATCACCTCGATCCGGCGGACGTGCTCGCGTCCTACGCGGATCTGCTCGACGGTCTCGAGTCGACACCACTTCGCGGCTTTCTCACCGGAAGTATCGACTCGGTTCTGCGCGTGGCAGGACCGCGGTACGTCGTGGTGGACTACAAGACGAATCGAATCGTCAGAGGCGATCTGACCACCGGCAACTTCACGCGCGAGAAGATGGCCGAGGAAATGATCCGCTCGCACTACCCGCTGCAGGCAATTCTGTATGCCGTTGCGCTGCACCGATATCTGCGCTGGCGTCAATCGAATTACGACCCGCAACTGCACCTCGGCGGAATCCGATACCTGTTCGTGCGGGGCATGGTCGGACCGCAGACCCCCGCCGGGTGTGGGGTGTTCGACTGGGATCCGCCGGCCGCACTGGTGATCGAGTTGTCGGACCTGCTCGCTGGGAAGGTGACTCGATGACCGGCGTGTCGATTGCGCTGCGCGGCAGTGGAATCCTGCGCACCTTCAACGATGTGGGTGTGCTGTCGGCATCCGATGTGCACGTGGCGCTGCGCCTCGGTGCCCTGGCCGGTGAGTCGTCGGAGAACGTACTGCTCGCCACTGCACTGACCGTGCGTTCGGTGCGATCGGGCTCGGTGTGCCTGGATCTGCGACGACTGCGGGACGTCACCGTCGACGAGGACTCGGACGTCGATCCGAGCGCACTCCCGTGGCCGGAGCTCGACGACGTGCTGCGAGCACTGAGGGTGAGTCCACTGGTGGTCGGGAGCCCGAATGGACCGTTGCGGCCGCTGAAACTGGTCGACACCGATCAGGGTGAGCTGCTGTACCTGGACCGATATCATCTGCAGGAGAGCACCGTTCGAGATCTGCTCGACGCGCGTTCGCAATCCCATCCCGCCGCCGATGCCGTCGAGATCGGTGACGCGCTGGCCACGCTGTTCGTGGACGAATCGGGCGCGCCGACGGCCGCTCCCGATCGACAGCGAATAGCGGCAGCTCTGGCGGCGACGGAATGGACGACGGTCATCGCCGGCGGCCCTGGAACCGGAAAGACCCACACCGTAGCGAGAATTCTGGCGCTTCTCGTTCGCGAACACGGAAGCGATCTGCGCATCGGATTGGCCGCACCCACCGGCAAGGCCGCAGCCCGGTTGCAGGAGTCCGTGTCCGAACAAGCCGGTCTCCTCGGGCTTCCGGCAGATCTGAAAGCGATGACGCTGCACCGACTTCTGGGATGGAAGCCCGGCAGCAAGACGAGGTTTCGGCACGACGCCGAGAACCGGCTGCCGTACGACGTCATCGTCGTCGACGAAACCTCGATGGTGTCTCTGACGATGATGTGTCGGCTGCTCGAAGCCGTGCGTCCGGAGTCCCGGTTGATTCTCGTCGGCGACCCGGATCAGCTGACGTCGGTCGACGCAGGTGCGGTGCTAGCAGATCTGGTTGCCAGGCCGGTGACCGGAATCGAGAACCCGGTTCTGGCGCAGCTCGTCGACGCGGACTTCGCCGCCGCCGAGGATCCCGCGGAAGCCGCTCTGAGCGCGTTCGAGCGAGACCGACTGCGCGGCGGCGTCGTTCGGCTCAGTCGTGGCCGACGGTTCGGCGGAGCCATCGCTCGCTTGGCCGTGGCCGTGCGAGACGGCCGGGGCGGCGATGTCATGGCGCTGCTCGAGTCCGGCGCGGAGGAGATTTCGTTTCATGGCCCCGACGACGTCGACGCGCTGCGCTCCGACGTGATCGACACCGCCGCCGAGGTCACCGACGCCGCCGTACGAGGGGATGCCACCGCAGCACTGCTCGGGCTCGAGAAACATCGCCTCCTGTGCGCTCACCGCGAGGGTCGATGGGGGGTCTCGCGGTGGGACCGGCAGGCGATGGAGTGGGTAGGAGAAGGAAGCGGCACGTTTCTCGATCCCTCGCTCTGGTATCCCGGTCAGCCCTTGTTGGTGACGGCCAACGATCACGAGGCAAGGATCTACAACGGGGACACCGGCGTTGTGGTGTTGGGAGACAACGGAACTCCGATGGCGGCGTTCGCCCGAGGTCGTGGTCACGTGTTGATCCACCCGAATGTGCTCTCCTCGGTACACACCGTGTACGCAATGACGATCCACCGCAGCCAAGGCAGTCAGTACGACACGGTCTCGGTTCTGTTGCCCGCCGAGGCGTCGACACTGTTGACCCGAGAGCTGTTGTACACCGCCATCACCCGCGCGCGATCGCACGTACGGGTGATCGGTACCGAAGAGGCCATCCGAGCGGGCGTCGAACGTCAGGTGCTGCGAGCGAGCGGCCTGCGCCGAAAGATCCTGTAGTTCGTCGGATCCTCGTCGTCACCGGCACGCGTGTCGGTCTGCCCTCGTCACCGCGTCCATGCTGTGTGCGACCAGGAGCCAGGTGCGGGCAAGGTTCTTCCACACCGCGCCCGAGTTCTTCCCATTCGTGTCGTCGGGGCGAGCGCGAACAGCGGCCGATCGATGCAGCGACAGTGCCCGCGCTGTCAACGCGTCGATATCGCCGTCGGCGCACACCGTTCGATCGGTGTGCGCGTCGACGCGCCGACCGATCAACTGGCACAGCGCCTGAAGTGACCTCAGCTCGGCAGGAACGTCGTCGGATGTCTCCGAGGGACTCTCGGTCGCTGCGCCGGTCGTGCGACCGAAGGACCCGCGTTGCAGGTCGACCGGCCCCGACGATGCTCCGTCGGCCGCCACGCTCCATACGCTCAGGAACGACGGATGTGGGACGTTCCAGATCTCGCGGAACGCGCGCGTGATCATCTCCGCGACGAGCGCAGCATCGGCTCGGGTGTCGGTTCGCGTGAGATCGATGATCGACCCGTCCGCGACCGGCTTGCCTCGATCCAGCCAACCGCAGTCGAGGAGCTGCACATCCATGGCCGTCGCGTCCGGGGCATCCGGGTACAGCAGGGACGGCAGCGCTGCCACCGACACCAGCACGCCGCTGTCCGTCGCCGCCACGTCGATGTACGGGCGCAACCCACGCTCGCCGGGGCTCGCCTGAGCGGCGGACACCGTGATGTAATCGCGCCGCGGCAAGGTCCGAAGACGCGCATGCAGGTTTTCGGTGAACGTGGCCCACGCGAGCGCGGTGGTGGAGTCGAAATGGCCGTTCTGCAGTGCGGTCACGGTGCGAACCCTCTTCTCGGACGAGAACTGATGCCTGTACTCGAGACCGTAGCGAGGGGGTCCGACAAGAAACCGCGTCAGTACACGTCGCGCAGGTAGCGCTTCGATTGCTTGAGCTCGTTGACATAGTCCTCGGCGGCATCGGGGGAGCGGCCGCCGTGTTCGGCGACGATCTCGTGCAATGCCTCGTCGACGCCCTTGGCCATGCGCGTCGCATCGCCGCACACATAGAGGTGCGCGCCCGCTTCGAGCCACCCGTACAGCTGCTTTCCCGCCTCACACATGCGGTGCTGTACGTAGATCTTCTCGTGCTGGTCGCGAGAGAAGGCCAGATCGAGTCGCGTCAGCAGACCGCTGCGCTCGAAATCGGCGAGTTCGTCCTCGTAGAGGAAGTCGCTCGATCGATGCTGATCGCCGAAGAACAGCCAGTTCTCGCCTGCAGCGCCGCGGGCGCGACGTTCGTGCAGAAACGCGCGGAACGGTGCCACTCCGGTTCCCGGCCCGATCATGATGATCGGGGTGTCGTCGGACGGGAGGCGGAACGACTTGTTGGCGGACAGGAACACTCCCGCCTGATGTCCGTCCCCGATGCGATCGGCCAGATACGTCGAGCAGACGCCGCCTCGATCACGCTCGGCCGACCGGTATCGGACCGTGGACACGGTCAGATGAACGGTGCCCTCGTGCGCGATCGGCGACGAGGAAATCGAGTAGACCCGGTGCTGCAGAGGACGCAGCAAACCGAGGAACTCGGCCGGATCGAACGTCCCCGACCGATCGAGATCGAGAACGTCCACGACATCGCGACCCCAGGTCCAGGCGTCGAACGATGCGCGGTCACCGTTCTGCAGAACGTGATCGAGCTCGGCGTCACCGGCCCGTTCGGCGACGGCCTCGATCAGATCCATGGACGGGATGCCGATTTCGTACTCCGTCGTCAGCGCCTGTGCGAGGGTGATCTCGCCGGATTTCGTGTGGACGGCCGTGTCTGCCTGCACTCCGAGGCGGTCGACGACGGCGGAGACCAATGCTGCGTCGTTGACGGGTTTGACGCCGAACCCGTCGCCGGCCTCGTAGACGATGCCGCTCTCGCCCAGCGCTATCTCGAAGTGTCGAACTTCTTTTGCGGATGTCGGACCGGACAGGCGACTGTTGCTCAGAACCTGCGCGCGGTAAGGATTCTTCCGATTCCACGGTGAGCGCTTCGATGCGGTCTTGGTGGCGCCGAGATCGCCGATTCGAGCGTCGATGTCCTGTACCTGCCTTGCATTTGTCGTCACGATGCGTCGAGCGAAAGGTCGACTGTTCGAAGACTAATCGTGCGCAGTCACTCGCGGTGCAGGACGTCTACTCCGTCGACGGAGAAGACGACGTCGTATCCGCTCGCCAGCGCCCGGCTGATCGCCTGACGATCACCGGTCTCGTCCGTCGGCCAACCCGCCGGCCGTTCGCGGTTCACGACGATCCAATCCGGGACGGTCGAATCGGTCGTGCGCTGCGGAAAGACCGACACGTCGTGGTCGGCGACGAGTTGGGCCACCAGATTGTTCGACGCCGCAACTCGATCATCGGCAGGAATCCACTCGGAGATTTCTCGGACGGTCTCGGCTTGCGGATCGATCGTCCATTCCTGGGCGTGCACCACGCGTGACATGGGCAGGAACGGCAATGCGACGACCGTGAACGCGGCTACGAACGCAACGATGTAGTGCCGGCCGCGTTCGCTGAGCTGACCGTGCCGGTGGCTGCGCGCGAACGCGTCGAGCAAGGCGACGAACACGATGACCATGAGGATCGCGTTGTAGTGATAGATCGGCTTCCAGAAGTTCGTGTTGTCACTGAGAAAACGCCATGCCACCGTCGGGACCGCGATCAGCAGTAGCGGAGAGCGCAGAGCGAAGAAGCCGGTGACCGCAAGCAGCAGAAACGCCGTGGCCGCCCGCGAATCGCCGGCGACCAGACCGTGCGCTGTATCGGCGATGCCCTCGCCCAGCGGAGGCAGTTTCGAGCCCTGGTCGTACGAGTTGTCGGTGCTCAGGGCCGGAACGATCACCTTGACCGCGAGCACCATCCAGGTCAGTCCCCAGACGGCCGTCAGCGCACCGAGGATGCGGGTTCGTCCGGTCGTCCACAGCGCCACCAACGCCCCGACGACGATCACTGTCAGACCCATGTCCTCTTTCACGAAGACCAGCGGCAGTGCCCAGGCCAAGGCCGGCAGCCAGCGCTGCCGAACCAGTGCGACCATCGACATGGCCAGCAGCGGCATCGCGAAGGCCACCTCGTGAAAGTCGAAGTTCAGCGCAGCCTGGACGCCCCAGGACAGTCCGAACGCCGCGGCGATCACGATGCCGACGATCGTGCCGAACTTCTGTACCGCCAGTCGGCTGATCGGAATCACGGCGAGTGCGAACAACACGGCTTGCGCTATCAGCAGCGTCTCGGCGTGCGGGAACAGCCGGTAGACAGGCCCCAGCAACGCGGTGATGGGCGAGAAGTGGTCACCCAGCGTGTTGTAGCCGGTGCCGAGCAGGTCGGATGTCGGCGCCTGGAACTGCGAGTACGACGCGATCTGCTGGACGAATATGCCCAGGTCGAATCCGGAGGTGCGGAGCTGGCGATGGCCGAGGACGGACATCACCGCGTACAGGGTCGCCAGCACGGCGAACGAGACGGCCGGCACCATTGTCTCGGCGGAACGGAGTTTCGCGCGCCGGTCTGTGGTCGCTGTTTCGTCGGTCGCTGTTCTGTCGGTCGCTGTGTCGACACTGTCGGCATCGGTGACGACCGTGGAGTTCTCGGTAGTGGTCACGAGAAGGCATGTCTACCGGACCGACGTGAGACGTTCCTGAGAACCGCCGGTCAGCGCTTGCGTTTTTTCGCAGGCTTGCGTCGGGGCGGCTGCGAGGTGAGGTGATAGTAGAGCGCATCCTCGGAGTCTTCGACCACCACGTCGATGAAGTCGCCCACTTCGAGGTAATCGTTGACGGCAATTCTGTCGGTCGAGCCGATGACTGCTTTCACCGATCGGGCGGGAACGAGGCCTCTGCGGCCGTCCGGTCCGACGGCGAGTGCATAACGTGGGCCGGTGCGGGTGACCCTGGCACTGATGAAGTCCGGATCTTTCGGAATCGGGTCGGCCGCGAGCACGCCGCCGTCCTTGGACGCTGCCGTCAACGAGTCGAGCTGCGCGGCCAGATCGTCGGCCATCGCATCCACCTGATCGAGCAGGTGGGCCATGTGCGCGGCGTAGTCGGTGTGCTTCTTGGTCGGCTTCAGTGCCTCACCGGGCTTGTACATGTCCTCGTGTGTCAGCTCGCCCCAGGCGTCCTGCAGGCGCGTCTTGACCTGGACTTCCACCTTCACGTCGAGATCGCCCTGGTGAGTGGCAACTCGAACGACCAGCACGGCGTGATACGCGCGGTAGCCGCTCGGCTTGGGAAAGGCGACGTAGTCGGTGGGTGGTTGCGCGAACCGCACGGAGCATTCCGGGTCGTTGCACGCACGCTCGAGCGCAGCGACGAACGTCAGCTGATCGCGCGGGGTCTTGCACAGCACCTTGACGCCGACGAGATCGGGCAACGCCTCGGCGACGGCATCGGCGTCGGTCGGTTCGGTGATGCGGCCCTCGGAGAGATACCGGCGCAGTTTGTCGGCCGATCTGCCCGGGTCCTTGATGCGTGCCATCTGCGCGTTCAATCGGTCTCGATCGACGTCCTCGAGAATCTCGTCGGCGATGGTCTCGAGGAAATTCTGCGCGGTGACGAGAGCGGCTTCCCACGCTCGACGACGCTGCAGGTACAGCTCTTCGACCAAGTCGTCGATACTCGTTGCCGATGTCACGATGCCGAGGTTAACGCAGAAGTGTCGCCGATCCTTTCGGCGGCGCGCATTCGAGCTGTGGTGCGACGGTGTCCGGTTTACGCTCTACCGCATGACCGTGGCCTCGGAACAGAAGGACGACTTCGTCGAGCAGTTCGATCCCTTTCGCCGTGAGTTGCTCGCACACTGCTATCGCATGACCGGGTCGATCCACGACGCCGAGGACCTGTTGCAGGAGACATACATTCGCGCGTGGCGGGGGTACGCCAAGTACGAGGGCCGATCGTCCCTGCGCACATGGCTGTACCGAATCGCAACCAATACCTGCCTCACCGCTCTCGACGGCCGGGCGAAGCGTCCTTTGCCGACGGGTCTGGGCGCACCGAGTTCAGGTCCCACCGACGAACTGGTGCAGAACAACGAGATTCCGTGGCTCGAGCCGATCGCCGATTGCGAACTTGCGGATGCGAGCGATCCCGCCTCGATCGTGGTGGCGAAAGAATCCGTACGGCTCGCCTTCGTCGCCTCGCTGCAACATCTGTCGTCTCGGCAACGCGCGGTGCTGCTGATGCGCGAAGTGTTGCAGTGGAAAGCGTCGGAGGTTGCCGAAGCTCTCGCCACGACGACGACCGCAGTCAACAGCCTCCTGCAGCGAGCACGGGAGCGTCTCGACGAGATCGCGCCCGAGCTCGACAACGTCGAGCCCATCGAATCCGCGGAACTACAGAAACTTCTCACCCAGTACGTGGAGTGTTTCGAGAGCTACGACATCGATCGACTGGTCACGCTGTTCACCTCGGACGCAGTATGGGAAATGCCGCCGTTCGTCGGGTGGTATCAGGGTGGCGAGACGATCGGATCTCTTATCCGGAACAACTGCCCCGCAAACGGAGCAGGCGATATGCGGATGGTGGCCACCTCCGCCAACGGTCAACCTGCGTACGGGCTGTACATGCTGGCAGAGGACGATGTGCACCGGGCCTTTCAGCTGCATGTTCTCGATGTCGATGCCAGAGGGGTCGGGCACGTGGCCTGCTTCTTCGATCTGACTCTGTTCGATCGATTCGGCTTGCCCGACAGCCTCTAGGGCGACAAGATAGGTCAGCCGTGCGGCACGGCCGACGGATCCATCCACATCACTTCCCACACGTGATTGTCGAGATCTCGGAACGCCCGGCCGTACATGAACCCGTGATCCTGGGGTTCCATCCACTTCGATCCACCCGCGGCGATCGCCGCGTCGGTGAGCGAATCGACCTCCTCGCGACTGTCGGCAGAGACGCACATCAGCACCTCCCGGGCCGAGCCCGTGTCGCAGATCGAGTCCGAGATGAAGTCCTCGAACCGAGAGGTGGACAGGAACATCACGGTTGCCTGGTCGCTGACGACCATCGAGGCACAGTTCTCGTCGCTGAACACATCGTTGAACTCGAATCCGAGACCCTCGAAGAATGCGCGGGTGGCGACGACGTCGCGGACGGGCATGTTGGCGAACAACAAACGGGACATGGATACACACCTTTTCCGGAAGAACTTGCTGCTTCGGACCGTCGAACAACGGTCTTGCTCGTACTGACAGCGGTCGATCCGAAAAGTCATCGGGTTGTGGATGTGCCGACACGACGCGACCCCGCCGAGCGGGTGCTCGACGGGGTCGCGGACTGCGAAGCTGAAGGGGGCGTGTAGTTATCGCGTGATCTGCGCGAGGCGTGACAGCATGCGCGTGAAGACGTGGCCGTCGTTGCCGAGGTCTGCGTAGGGGTCGGCTGCCTGGTCCGACTCGGTGGCGCCGGACGTTGCCGCAGCAAGCGTGCGCGCCAGGCGGGTACGACGCTCGATGGCGTCGAGGATGGTGCCGTCGAGCATTGAAACTTCGTCGAAGAGCTGGTCGACGTCAGCTGTCGCGATGTCGGCACTGTCGGTGCCAATTGCGAGCGAATCGATCTGAACAGTCACATCGTCTCCTTTTGTTCGCGTCCTGAGGTGTGAGTCGTTCGGTCGGCCGGAACCGTTACAGCTCGACCCGTGTAAAAACGATGTTTCGTCGCCCAGACCAAGATGCCCACTGGGCGGGCCTGGGCCAACCTCTTCGGGGTGTGATGCTGCATACAGTCCGGTCGGTTCCCCGACCTGCGGGTTCTCGAGGGGTGAAGGCTCGAAGGATTCTTCTCGTGTTGTTCGGGTACCTACGGAAGCGAACGACGGCAACTTTCGAGGAGTGAACGATGCGTTACGACTACCTGATCATCGGCGGGGGAATGGTTGCGGACAGCGCTGCTCGCGGAATCCGCGAGCAGGACGCGTCAGGCTCCATCGGCATACTCGGCGCAGACCCCGACGCGCCGGACACCCGCCCGGCGCTGTCGAAGAAGCTGTGGACCGATCCGGATTTCGGCCGCGATCAGGTCTCGCTGGACACGGCCTCCGACACCGGTGCGGAGGTGCACACCGGAACTCGAGTCGCCTCGGTGGACCGCTCGAACTCGTCGGTCACCACCGAATCCGGAGAACGCCACGAGTACGGCAAACTCCTCCTGGCAACGGGTGCAACGCCGACCCGGATCGAACTGCCTCCCAGCCCCCGCGTGGTGTACTTCCGCACTTTCGCCGACTATCGAGCGCTGCGCGAGCTCACGAAGACCGCCGATCACATCGCTGTGGTCGGGGGCGGATACATCGGCACCGAAATTGCAGCTGCGTTGTCTCTTCAGGATGTGAAGGTCACACTGGTCACCTCGGATGCCGTACTCGGAGGACACATGTTTCCGCCGACCCTGGCTGCCGGCTTCGACAAGGGTTTCGCCGGCCACGGCGTCACTGTGCGCCGGGGAACGAAGGTCGTGTCAGGGGCCGAGGCGTCGGCGCGCGTGCAACTTCAACTCGACGACGGTTCGACCGTGGAGGCGGACGGAGTCGTGTTCGGACTCGGTGTGCGACCCGAAACAGAGCTGGCCGAATCTGCAGGGCTGGCAGTCGACGACGGAGTGATCGTCGACGAGTTCCTCCGGACCGAGGACGAACACGTCTACGCCGCAGGTGATGTGGCGAACTACCCCGACGCCGTTCTCGGTCGCCGACGCATCGAGCACGTCGACAACGCGACCGAAATGGGCAAGGCCGCAGGACGAAATATGGCCGGTGCCGCAGATCCCTACACGTACACCCCGTACTTCTATTCCGACGTGTACGACGACGGATATCAGGCGATCGGCACGGTGTCCACGACGCTGAATGTCATCGAGGACTGGAAGACGGTCGGCAAGGAAGGCGTCGTGTACTACCTCGACGACGACGCCGTCGTCCAGGGCGTCCTGATGTGGAACGTCTGGGAGGGGCTCGACGTGGCGCGCACGTTGCTGGCCGAGAAGAAGCCGCAGACCGAACAATCGCTGAGCGGACTGATCTGAGCTTCTGGAACACTCGAAGGTGAGCGGACCAGCGACGGTTGGACGTGACCTAGGAGAGATGATGTCCGAGTTCGATGGCAGTGGGTCGGCCGAGCAGCGTGCCCGATTCGACGACGAGGTTCACAGCCGCTGCGCCCGCTGCCGGTTGCCCGGACATTCCGAACCGTTGTCCGACGTGGCCGCGGTCGCCATCGCGGCCGGGCGCGTCGACGAGGCCACCCGAGCTGTTCTCATCAATCGATGGCATGCGGGACGCTCGCTGCCGTCGATCGGGGGATTCGGCGCGCTCCGCAATCTGGTGGACGAACGCGATCGGTGGCTCGCCAAGGACACGACGAGCAAGCCCGGATCGGCTCTGGTGTACAAACTTCGAGCTGCCGAGTTGAGCAAACGCGTCAATCACCACCGCACCACCGTGGTGATGTCCAATCGGCACTACGCCACCGGAGTACGCGCGGCGCGAAAAGAGCGCCGAGAAGGTGTGCACCTCGATCTGGACCAACGGGATGCGATTTTCGATGCGTTGACGAGGACGCCTGCGCCGGAGAAGTTCGGCCCGATTGCCGAGCGAGGTCTGTCTCTGGTGGACGCGGCCACGGATCGGGTCAGCACGCTGGCGCGCAAAACTCCGGTGGCCGACAGGGTCGAGTGGGCCACAGGACTGGTGGATCAGTTCGTGGATCGAAAAGACGACCGCTTCGTCGATCGCTACGACACTCTGTTGTTCCTCGCGGGCACTTCGTTCGACCGGGTGCGTCGGTCGCCGGCATGGCAGTCGACGTATTTCGAGATCCAACGCAATCAGTTGGACCTGTTCGTCGAACTCACCGAAATCGCGGTCGATGCCGCGTCGCTGCGCACGGTAGCGACCGAGCTGAATCGGATCGGTGAGACGATGGTCGACGAAGAGACCGCAGCGCAGGTCGAATCCCGGCGTGGCGCACTGGAAGTGGTGTGGAGGCAGTTGACCGGACGGGTGGCCGCGCTGGTTCGACTCGCGAATGTGGTCGAGTCCTCGGAGACCGAGGCGCGCACGTCCGACGCGATGGCCCGCGCGCACAGCTTGGACGATCGGATCGATGACCTCGTCGGGCGGTCGGGAAGCCGGGAAATGTCCGCCGAGAACACACATTTCGTCGGTGATCAAGTGCGGACGCAGTGGCGCGACTGAGTGCCGCCGAGGGCACACAGTCGCGCCACTGGCTCTAGGCGATGATTGCGAACAGAATTCCCGCGACGACGAAGCTGACCACGGACAGAATCGTCTCGAGGACCGTCCACGTTTGCAGCGTCTGCTTGACGGTCAGGTTGAAGAATTTCGCGATGATCCAGAAGCCGCCGTCGTTGACGTGGCTGGCGATGATCGAGCCCGCTGCGATCGACATGGCGATCAGCGCGACGGCCGGAGCCGAGTAATCCTGGGCTGCGACCAGGGGCCCGACTATGCCGCCGGTCGTCACGATGGCCACGGTTGCCGAGCCCTGCGCCACGCGCAGCGCACAGCTGATGATGTAGGCCAGGACGATGATCGGTAGACCAGCCGCTGCCATCGTGTCGGCCAGCGCGGTGCCGATGCCCGTGGCCGAGATGACCTTTCCGAAGAATGCGCCTGCGCCGACCACCAGCAACAGCATGCCCACCGGACGAAGCGACTCTCCGGTCAGCTTGCTGAGTTCCTGGACCGTGGATCCACGTCGAATGCCCAGAACATAGAACGCGATCAGAACTGCGATGAGAAGCGCGACGGCGGGCGTACCCAAGAACGTGAGCACCTCGAGTAGGTTGCCGGGATCGAGCAGAATGCTGCCGAACGTGGCACCGAGGATCAGGACCAGCGGAACGGCTATGATCGCTCCGATCGTGCCCACCGACGGCGGCGTGGTGACGACCGGACGTTTGGTCGCGACCGTGCCTGCTCCTCCACCCTCGGTGGTGCTCGCATCGCTTCCGTCGTTGATGAAGTCCTCGGGGACGTCGACGATGATGCGTTTGCCGATCCAGTTACCCCACACCAGGCCGGCGGCGATGAATCCTGGTATTCCGCAGATGAATCCGAACAGGATGAGCCACCCCAGGTTCACCTCGAGCAGACCACCGAGGGCGACCGGTCCCGGGTGCGGTGGCAAGAAGGCGTGCGTCATGGACAACCCTGCCAGCATCGGCAGCGCATAGTGCACCAACGACTTTCCGCCTTGGCGCGCCGCCACGTACACCAGCGGTGCCAATACGAAGATGCCGATGTCGAAAAACACCGGAATGCCGAAGATCAAGCCCAGCAGTCCCATTGCGATGGGTGCTCCGCGTTCCCCGAAGACGCCCAGTAGCTTGGCGGTCAGTGCCTGCGCGCCACCGGACTTTTCGAGAATCGCGCCGAGGACCGTGCCCAGTCCGATTATCACTGCGATGTGCCCGAGGATGCCCCCGAATCCGGTTTCGAGAAGCGATTCGTTGCTCTTGATGGCGGTGCCGACTATCTCGTTGACGGGCAAGCCGGCAGCCAGAGCCAAGCCGAGGCCGACGATGAGAAGTGCGATGAACGGTTCGAGCTTGACCTTGATGATGACGATGAGCAGTACCGCAATTGCGATGCCGCACAATACGAGTAGGCCTGGCGTTGAGGTTCGCAGCCAGTCGACGACAGAATTCATGACGAGCCTTCCTTGATGTCTGCATTGATAGCCGCCACGAACGCCTGTGCTCGCACGGTGATGTCGTCCCACTGGCCGGCCGCAACCGACGCCGGTGGAACCACATCGGTGCCTGCGGTCACTGCGACGGCACCGGATGTCAGGAACTGAGCGGCGTTTCCTGCGTTGACCCCGCCGGACGGAACGAGTTTCGCGTCGGGGAAGGGGCCGAGCAGATCCTTGAAATACGCGGACCCGACGGTCCGAGCCGGAAATATCTTCACGGCATCCGCTCCGAGATCGAGGGCAGTCATCACCTCCGACGGGCTGAGCGCGCCCATCATCAGCGGGATCCCGGCGTCGGTCACGATCGTGGCAACGTCGGGCCGCAGCCCGGGGGTCACCACGAAGCATGCTCCCGCGTCGATCGCCGACCGTGCCTGATCGGCGGTCAGGACGGTGCCGGCACCGACGACCGCACCCGCGTTCGATGCCGCGCGGAGCAGTGCCAGCACGCCGGGCGTGGTGAAGGTCAATTCGAGGGCCCGAATCCCGCCGCGCGAGAGCGCATTCGCCAACGCAGCAGGATCGGAGATGTGCGGCGCACGGACCACCGACAGTGCGCGGTCCTCCAGAATGGTGGTCAGTGCATTCACGATGTCTGCTTTCCAGTGGGATTCATCCGCAGGGCACGGCCTGCCAGAGAGTGCGTGGGGCGGCGATCGTCGACAGCGAAGGCACCGTTGACCATCACGTGGCTGATGCCGGCGGCCTGTTGCTTCGGATTCTCGAACGTGGCGGTATCGCGCACGGTTGCCGGGTCGAACAGGACTAGATCGGCTGCGTGCCCTTCGGCGATCGTGCCGCGGGCGCGCAGGCGGAGGCGCGCAGCGGGACGACCGGTCAGGTGATTGATGCAGTCCTCGAGCGAGAGCAACTGCTCGTCCCGAACGTAGTGCCCCAGGTAGCGGGGGAACGTTCCCCAGGCGCGGGGGTGGGGTTTCTCGCCGACAAGGATCGCGTCGCTGCCGCCCATATGGCGTGGATGCGCCATGATCTCGCGCACGTTCTCCTCGTGTCCGACGTGCTGCAAGATGGTGGTGGCCAGCGCATCTCGGCGAAGGAAGTCGAAGAACACGTCCACCGGTGACCGACCCGCCTCCGCCGCGATATCGGACATCGTGCGCCCGACGTAGCGATCGAGCTCCGGATTCGCCACTCCGCTGAGCTGGATGGTCTCCCATTCGACTGTCACGCCATGGCAGCCGTCGGACCCGTCGACGTCGACATCCTGTGCGATGCGTCGACGCATGTCCGGATCGTCGAGGCGTTCGAGCGCGCGATCCGGGCCACCCGACATCGCCCAACTCGGTAGCAGCGCAGACAAAGTGGTGGCTCCGGGCAGATACGGATACGTGTCGAGGGTGACGTCACATCCGTCCGCGATCGCAGAATCGACGCGGTCCAAGAACTCTCGTGCCCTGCCCCGATTGACGCCGAAGTTCATCGTCGCGTGAGTCAGATGCAGCGCACATCCCGTCTCCCTGGAGAGATCGAGCATCTCCTGGTATGCGTCGAGTGCGCCCGCGCCGTACGACCGAGTGTGCGGCGCGTAGAACCCACCGAAGTCGGCGACGACCTCGCACAGCGCGCGTAATTCGCTTGTGTCCGCATACATTCCGGGCGTGTACGTCAAACCGCTCGACATTCCGACGGCACCCTCGTGCAGGCCCTGCGCCAACAACTCCTGCATGTGGGCGATCTCGGACGGCGTCGCCGGTCGCTGATCAGGGCCCACCGCGAGGTAACGCAGTGTTCCCTGGGGAACGAGATAGGCAGCGTTCGGGGTGATCCCCTCGTCGAGGCGAGCGAGGTACTCGGAAACCGAGCGCCACGAGAAGTCGAGGTCGACGGGATTGCCGTTCCATCCGGCGATCTGACGCCGCACCACATCGAGCGTCGCGTCGTCGATCGGAGCGTAGGCGATGCCGTCCTGGCCGATGACCTCGGTGGTGACACCCTGACTGATCTTCGGGAAGTGGTCGGGATCGGTCAGTAGACGCAGATCGGAATGGGCATGCATGTCGATGAACCCGGGGGACAGGACCTGCCCAGGTGTCGCATCGACGATTCTGTCGGCACCGAGAACGGTGCCGGGTTCGGCGATCGAGGCGATGATTCCGTCGCGTACGAGAACGTCACGACGCAGTCGCGGAGACCCGGTGCCGTCGATGACGTCAGCACCTCGAAAGAGGATATCGGACATGGGGTTTCGACTCTCTAGAAGAATGTGTGCACGAGATCGACGACGCGAGGATCGTCGCTGTCGGCATCGTCGACGACGGGAATGAGACGCCACTTGTCGAAAGCGGTGCACGGGTGAGACAGCCCCAAGCGCACCACCGATCCCACCGGCAGTGCCCCGCTGTCCTCGGCCGGTAGGCGAAGGAACGCATGCTGATCGTTCAGCGCTGTGATGTCGGCACCGGAGGCGAGAGTCTCGGTTCCTCGAACGGATTGGGGGACAGGCAGTCCTTCGTCGAACGGGAAGTCCCGCTTTCCTGCATCGAGCAGCGCGAGACCGGGCTCCGGCCTTGAGACCGTCCGAGCCCATCCGTGCATCGCCGACATCAATGGCGCGTCGGTGCGGGCGGGAGTGAGTGGTGAGATTTGCGAGTAGAAGCCGTCGTCGTGCACCACGTAGGCACCCGAGCGCAGCACTACGTCGGTAGGTACTCCCTCTCCGTTGGTGAGAGAGCGCAACCGCTCGACCACGAGGTCCTGGTAGGCGCTGCCGCCGGCGGTCACGATCGCATGCCCGCCGTACAACCCCTCGGCATCGAGCGCGCGATGGAGGGTGGCCACGTTGTCGAGATAGGTCCGAACCGCCGCGAGGCCGCTGTCGGTCCGGTCGTGGCTCAGTGCGCCCTCGTAGCCGCCGACCCCGGCCAGAGTCAGCCGCGGCGACGACGCGATCGCACGTGCCACCGAGATCGCTTCTTCTGTCGTCCGCGCGCCGGTTCGGCCGTGCGGGCCACCGAGTTCGACGACGACCGCGACCGGCCGTTCTCCTTGCGTCGAGAGGATGCGGTCCATCTCGTGCACCGTTGCGACGCTGTCGGCCCAGCAGTAGAACTCGAATGTCGGGTGCGAATCCAGCTCGGCCGCAATCCACGTCAACGCAACAGGGTCGATCTCGGCATTGGCAAGAACGATGCGTTCGACCCCGAATGCGCGTGCTGCCTGAACTTGCCATCCGGTTGCGAGGGTGATGGCCCAGCTTCCTGCGTCGAGCTGCTGCTTCCACAGTTGAGGGGCCATCGACGTCTTCCCGTGGGGTGCGAGCAGCACTCCCGCGCGCGCAGTCCACTCGGCCATGACCGAGATGTTCGACGCGATGCGTGCTCGGTCGAGAGTGAGGACGGGCGTCGTGAACTCGGAGAGCCGCGGCGACGTGGCGAGAAAGCTCTCGATGGTGTGCCCCCATGACCTGGGTGGCAATGCCTTGTACTCGGGTCCGAGCACTCGTCGGCTGAGTGCCTCGACGGCATCGGTGTCGATCACGATCGTCTCCTCGGTCTCGAAAAACCCGCACATGCGTTGCGTATTTTGCAACGGTAGTTGCGCAATGTGTTTATGCTTTGTAGTCTGCAACGAAAGTCAGCGTTCCCGCAAGAGTTCGAGGAGATCGACGTGAAAGCACCACGAGCGGTGTGTGTGGGCGAAGGCCTCGTCGTTCTGGTTGCCGAGCCGGGCCCATTGGAGAAATCGAACACGTTCCACCGCACAGCCGGGGGCGCAGAAGCCAACGTGGCCAGGGTGTTCGGTCAATTGGGCGTCGATGCGTCGTGGATCTCTCGAGTGGGAGATGACGGATTCGGCCGGTACCTTGTCGGTCAATTGATCGCGGCAGGTGTCGACACCTCCGGTGTGTCGCTCGACCACGAGCGACCCACTGGCATGTACGTGAAGCAACGCGGATCGGGTTCCGGCGACCGCCACGACCTCGCATGCCGAGACAGTGCGATGACCTACTTCCGTGCCGGCTCGGCTGCGAGTGCTCTGTCGCCCACAGACATCGACGGGAATGCAGCGAACCTTGTCGCCCGTACCGACCTGATCCACTTCACCGGAATCACGGTGGCCATCTCCGATACCGCCGCCGATCTGACGAGATACTTGATGGATCAGCCCACTCTCGTCAGCTTCGATCTGAACTATCGGCCGGCGCTGTGGAAATCTCGGCCGGACACAGCCACCGATGTTCTCGGTGAACATGTTCGAGGAAGCGATGTGGTGTTCATGGGTGCGGACGAAGCTGCGCTGGTGTTCGGCACGTCCGATCCCGCCGAGCTGCGCGAGATGTTTCCGCAACCACATCACCTGGTGATCAAGAACGACGCGCACATCGTGACGGCGTTCGAGGGGGCCGCTCGGATCGACGTACCGGCGCTGAAGCTCGACGTAGTCGAGAAGATCGGTGCCGGAGACGCGTTCGCGGGCGGATATCTGACCGGACTGCTGTCGGGCAGGAGTTCCGTCGAGCGCGTTCGGTTCGGTCACCTGTGCGCGGCGGGTGCGTTGACCGGGCAGGACGACATCGCCTCGGTGCTTCCCTTGACGGTGCTGACCCAACTGGCCGAACTGGCCGACGCCGATTGGGCGAGGCTGGACTACGCGGCCACTGCCGCGCGCCACTCGGAGATGTCGCAATGAGTCAGAGTCTCGCGCGGGCGATGACACTGCTCGGCTTGCTCGGCGACGGACCGCGGTCGCTCGACGAGCTGGCGTCGGTTCTCGAGGTCCACAAGACGACCGTGCTGAGGCTCCTTCGCACGATGGAAGCCGACAGATTCGTCCAGCACGACGCGGACCACCGATATCAGCTCGGATCCAGGTTGTTCGAGCTCGCCAACCATGCGCTCGAACAGCGGGATGTTCGGAGCATTGCCCGGCCGCACTTGTCCGAACTGAACGCGATCACCGGCCAAACCGTCCACCTCGCCACCTACGAGGCCGGCGTCGTCATCTACATCGACAAGTTCGACGCCCAGCAGAGCGTGCGGATGTATTCGCGAATCGGAAAGCCTGCGCCGCTCCACTGCACAGCTGTGGGGAAGGTCCTCATCTCGGCGCGGCCGGAGGCGGAGCGTGTGCAGATTGCACGCAACATCACCTACACGCCGTTCACCGAAAGAACCATCACGACGGCCGAGCGTTACCTTCGCGAGCTCGACCTCGTGCGCGAGCAGGGGTTCGCCGAAGACCGCGAGGAGCACGAGTCCTTCGTCAACTGCATCGGATGCGCAGTACGCAACGGAACCGGTGATGTGGTGGCAGCGGTATCGATGTCCGTGCCCGACATGGTGCTCGATCATCAGCAGGTGCTTGCCACGCTCCCCGAAGTGCAGCACGCCGCGGCGGCGATCTCCGCAGGATTGGGATGGCACCCGCAAGAAGCCCAGGACGACAGAACACAGAACTCGAAGGAAGGAACACAATGAGTGAGAAGATCGAAATCCGCACCACAGGTGCGCCCGCACCTGCCCACACATTTTCCCAGGGAGTCCGGAAGGGGCCGTTCGTTCAGGTCTCGGGGCAGGGGCCGGTCGACCCGGCCACCAGTGAATACCTGTATCCAGGCGATGTAGCCGCGCAGACGACCCGCACACTCGAGAACGTCAAAGCGATCGTCGAGGCCAGCGGTGCGACCTTCGACGACGTCGTCATGCTGAGGGTGTATCTGACCAAGCGTGAGGACTTCTCGACCATGAACGACGCTTACGGCCAGTTCGTTTCGGCACATACGTCGGGGGACGTTCTACCGAGTCGCACCACAGTGTTCACAGGACTGCCCAGGGAAGAGATGTTGGTCGAAATCGATGCCGTAGCGATCGTCTGATCGAGGCATGCGGCAGATGTTCACACGAAAATTACATCTGACCAGGCGATTTGCGTAAGCGTTGGTCTTCGCGTAACTTTTGTCGAGTCAGAGCAACACGGACACCGACCCGGTCTTCACGGACTGGGACAACGAGGTTGTACGGAGTATGCACTGAACAACCCAGGCAAGGCTCGAAAGTAATGAGTCATGTCTGGGGTTCGAGCGTGTAAGCCCCGAAGTTACCGTGCAAACGGTAGTGACGGTGTGTGCGTGTTCTTTGAGAACTCAACAGTGTGTCGATGAATGTCAGTGCCGAAATTATTTTGTTTTGGTGAAAGCATTCGATGTATCAGCCATCCGCTTGTGGTGGTTGTTGTCGGGTGTTGTTTGAAATGCTAGTTGAGTTTTTCTGCTAGTGATTTGACTTGATGTCTTTGACTGATTCGCAGCTTCGGTCCTCTTGTCGGGGGTCGGGGTTGTTGTTTCGCAGGTCTTTTACGGAGAGTTTGATCCTGGCTCAGGACGAACGCTGGCGGCGTGCTTAACACATGCAAGTCGAGCG
>NZ_NOZF01000159.1:0-108257 GCF_002258565.1 Rhodococcus sp. 05-2254-6 | reverse complement strand
GCGGCGGCAGCATTCGTTCAAGCCGCTGACCACACGGAAGTACTACCCCGGCCCACACTCCATCGAGCTCCAGATCAACGGTGTGAGTTACGGTCGCGCGGAGTTCTCGCTCGGGGGCTAGCGGCGAGCGTCGTGCAGCTCACATGCAGCACCTCGGGTACGTCCGTACGGTCGAAGAGGTGCGCAAGAAGTGGCGGTGGCTGGCGGTGGTGCTCGGCATCGCCGTGCTCGTCGCAACTCCCTCGGTGATCTCGCGCTTGCCCGTCGACCCGTCCGACATCGGCGCGACCGAACTGCTCGAACAGGTCATGTCCTCCACCGAGACGCCGTACTCGGGCTACGCCCAGGCGGTCGGCGGTGTCATCATTCCGGTGACCGAGGGGCTCGGCGGCCTGCCGGATCTGCTCGGCGACACCACCTCTCTGCGTGCCTGGTATCGCGCCCCGGACAGCTGGCGCGTCGACACCGTGCGTCTGGCCGGTGAGCGCGGTCTCTACCGGAGCCCGACGCGGCTGTGGAGATGGGACTACGAGCAGAACACGGCCGTGGTGACCCCGGTCCCCGAACCGAGCCTGCGCCTGCCACGCGAGGCCGACCTGCTCCCCCCGGAGCTGGGCCGGCGGTTGCTGAGCGAGGCGACCGCGGATGAGGTCACCCGGCTTCCGGCACGCCGGATCGCCGGTCGCGACGCCCCTGGCCTGAGGCTCGTCCCCAGCCAGCCGCAGAGCACCGTCACCGGAGTCGACGTCTGGGTCGACCCCGACAGCGGGCTCCCGCTGCAGGTCGACGTGCTGGGAGCCGGGGCCACCCGTCCGGTCGTCAGCACCGCGTTCCTCGACTTCTCCTCCGAGATTCCCGATGCCGACACCGTCCGTTTCGTTCCCCCGCCCGGTACCGACGTGCAGCAGCAGGACGGTGGCGACATCGCCTCGTTCGCCGACCGGCTCGACACCTCAGGCCTGCCGTCGACCCTGTCCGGCCTCGATCTGCGCCCCCGCGAAGGCCAGGGTTCGGTGGGAATCTACGGCCGCGGCGTGACCGAACTGTTCGCCGTTCCCCTGCCGCGACGCGCCGCGGGCGGACTCGTCGAACAGTTGCAGTCCGCCCCCGGGGCAATCGTCACCGACGACAGCGTCGCGGTGTCGATCGGACCACTCAACGTCCTCGTCACCGGACCCACCGACGACCGGCGTCGCTATCTGCTGTCCGGCACCGTCACCGCGGAGACCCTGACGACCGCCGCCCAACAGCTCGGAGGAGCAGCCACATGATCCGCACGACCGGCCTGACCAAGAGCTACGGATCGGTGCGGGCAGTCGACGGTGTCGACCTCGACGTGCGCGCCGGCGACATCTACGGCTTCGTGGGCGCAAACGGCTCCGGCAAGACGACGACCGTGCGCATGCTGCTCGGCCTGGTGCTGGCGACCTCCGGGCAGATACAGGTGCTCGGCGAGGAGATGCCCCGGCGACGCCGAAGCGTGCTGCCACGGGTGGGGGCGCTGATCGAGAACCCCGCCGCCTACCCCAACCTGTCCGGACGCAGAAACCTCACGCTGCTCGACGCGGCCGGTCCGGGTGGGTCCCGGCGGACCCGGAAAACCAGGGTCGGTGAAGCCCTCGAGCAGGTGGGCCTCGCCGGAGTGGGACGCAGACCGGTCAAGCAGTACTCGCTCGGCATGCGGCAGCGTCTCGGGCTGGCGGCGGCGCTGATGCGTACCCCCGAACTGCTGATCCTCGACGAGCCGACCAACGGACTCGACCCACAGGGAATCCTCGAGATTCGAGAGTTGCTGCTGGGCTTGCACTCTCAGGGCACCACGGTGTTCCTCTCCAGCCATCTGCTGGCCGAGGTGGAACAACTGTGCGACCGAGTGGGAGTGCTCGACCGAGGTCGACTCGTCCTACAGGACCAGCTGTCCTCGATGCAGCGGTCCACCGGCCGGGTGTCGGTGCGCACCGCCGATCCCGCCCACGCGGTCTCCGTGCTCTCCGGCGTCGACGGGGCCACGGTGCTCGAACGTGTGGGTCAGCAACTCGTCGTCGAGCACCGGGACCCAGCCGAGCTGAACCGGCTCCTCGTCGAGGGAGGTGTCCGGGTGAGTGAGCTGAGCGAGCAGCGGATGAGCCTCGAACAGTCCGTGCTTGCTGTCACCGGGGCCAGTTCCGACAGAGTCGACGCCCCCGGCGCACTTCGAGACAGCGCCACCCGGACCGAGGTGACCGCATGATCGGCGTCGAACTGCGCGCAATGCTGAGCCGACCCCGCACCTGGGTCGTCATCCTTCTGCTCAATCTGCTGCCGACCATCGTCGCGGGCCTCCTCGCCCTCACCGACGTCGGTCCGCGTCCCGGCGAAGGCCCCGCCTTCCTCTCTGCGGTGACCACCAACGGCCAGCTGTTTCCGCTCGCAGCTCTCGCCATCGTGCTCCCGCTGTTCCTGCCCGTCGCCGTGTCGGTGATCGCAGGCGATGCCGTCGCCGGGGAGGCCCAGGCCGGCACGCTGCGCTACCTGCTCGCCCGCCCGGTGGGACGAACCAAACTACTGGTGGCGAAGCTGGTCTCGGTTGCCGCCTTCGTGCTGCTGGCCGTCGTCGTCGTGGCCGTCATCGCATACTTCGTCGGCACGACGCTGTTCGACGTCACGACCCTGGGGGGCGTCTCCAGCGTGTCCGGCACAGTGCTGACCGACGAACAGGTCGCCACGCGCACCGTCATCGCCGTGCTCTACGTGACCATGTCCATGCTCGGAGTCGCCGCCATGGGCCTGTTCCTCTCGACCCTGACCGACTCCCCGCTCGCCGCGACATTGGGCGCGTTGGCGTTCCTCATCGCGAGCTCGCTGCTGCTGACGCTGGACGCCGCCGACGCCATCGCGCCGTACCTGCCGACGCGATACTGGTTGGCTTTCGTCGACCTGTTCCGCGACCCGGTGCCGACGCGGGACCTGATGCGCGGCGTCGGTGTGCAGGGCGTCTACGTCGTCGTTCTTCTCGGCGCGGCGTGGGCGAACTTCACCACCAAGGACATCACGAGCTGAGACGGCTGCAATCAGCTGCGCCGAGCTCGGTGGTGGAGTCGCCGTCCAACTGGGCAGAGACCATCGCACCGACCAGAGGATCGCGCGGCAGGTTCCCGTGATCGACGGTCGAGTCCGCGCACACGCTCTGAACGGGGATGTTGACCGCCCCGTCGAGTTCGGCCGACGTCGGCGGGGTCACCACCTGATCCAACTCGGTCCAGATCGACACCCACTGCGGCCCATCCGGGGTCTCGTCCCCGGAGTTCAGGGCGGCGAACACGGAACTGTCCGGGGCGAGCTGCTGACAAGCGGTGGCGCACTGGTCGGGCACGAACTGGGCCGCCAGCGCCGCCACCTGAGTGCCGTGGTGCGGGGAGCCGAGAGTGACGATGCGTCGGGCCTGCTCGGCACCGCCCAGGTCGGCGGCCCAGAGCCGGGCCACCACCCCACCGGCGGAATACCCGACGACGTCGACCGAAGTCGCTCCCGTCCGAGCCAGAGCCGCGTCGACGGCGTCGCGCAGGGTCTGCGCCTGCACGGTCAGATCGCCGACGCCACCGTCGGGCAGGGCCACCACTGTGGCGTCGCGACCGTCCTCCCGTAGTTCGGCGGCGAGCACCTCCAGCGAGTCGGTGGATCCGCCGAACCCGGGGATCAGCAGCACCGGGCCGGGAACGGACTGGTCGACGCTCGCGACGGGGTCGCTCGCGGGGCGTGATGCGACGAAGGCCGCCACAGCCGCGACGACCGCGACCAATACGAGGGCGAGCACGACATACAAGAGTCGACGGCGAGCCGGGGCGAGGGAGGCGAACACTCTGTCCAGTGTGCCTGCAGATCACGCCTGATCGCGGACCACCGGAGGAACGAGCACGAACTTCCCCACGTGGTCCCTCTCCAGGAAGCGCTGCTGGGCGGCCGCGATCTGCTCGAGCGGAAACGACTCGGCCAACAAAGGACGAATCTCACCGGCCTCGATGTACGACACGAGGTTCGGAAACACGTCCTCGTCCCACGCTGTACAGCCGAGGAGCGTCAGGTCGTTCAGGTACATCGTCCGTAGATCCAACGCGACGATGGGTCCTGCGATCGCACCCGAGGACACGTATGTTCCCCCACGAACGAGGACGTCGAGCAACGGACCGAAACCGTCGCCTGCGACGTTGTCGATCACCACATCGACGCTGTGCTTGCCGAGGGCGTCCACCACGTCGACATCGCGCCCGTAGACCTCGTGGACGCCGAGTTCGCGAAGCTGGTCGTGCTTGGCCCGGCTGGCGACGCCGATCACGCGGGCACCGCGCCGAGCGGCGAGTTGCACTGCGGCAGAACCGACTCCGCCCGACGCGCCGGTGATGAGCACTGTCGACCCTCGATGCACCCCCGCGCGAGCGATCATGTTCTCCGCCGTGCCGTAGGCACACGGAATCGTCGCCAACTCCGCATCGGTCCACCCACAGTCGACCGGAAAGATCTCGCTCGCCGGAACGACGACGAACTGCGCGAACGCGCCGTCCATGTCCGAACCCAACCACCGCGTCTCGCCCGACGAGAAGCCGTCGACGCGCATGCACGATCGAACCAGGACACGGCGGCCGACGATGGATTCGTCCGTCCCCGGACTCGCACACACGAGACCGCAGCAGTCCGTGCCCTGAATCAGCGGAAAAGGCGTCGCGTCGTTCCACCCGCCGTCCGCGTACCAGCCCACGCGTGTGTTGATTTCGGTGTTGTTCATCCCCGCGGCCAACACTCGAACGAGCACCTCCCCGGGGCCCGGCACGGGTATCGGCACCTCGGACACGACGAGGTTGTCGTACCCACCGTTGCCGGTGGTGACGATGGCTGTCATCAGATCACCGCGGGTGCTATCGGTTCGCATGAAGTCATCTTGCAGGACCGACGTCACGAACAGGCCGATGCAGCGCTGGATCGACAACCAAAAAGGCCCCCGACGCGCTGGTGCGTATCGAGGGCCTGCTGGTGGAGCCGCCTAAGAGAATCGAACTCTTGACCTTTTCATTACGAGTGAAATGCTCTACCGACTGAGCTAAGGCGGCGTGCCTTTCGGCGTTGGTGAGTCTAACGGAGCATCACGTCGAAACGAAAATCGCCCTCCCTCGAGCGGCGAGGCGGGCTCGGCCCCTAACGCAGCACGTCGCCCAGCGTCGCCACCATCGCATAGATCGCGAACTTGGGTTTTGCATTGACTGCCAACGACTCTCGGCATTCGAGGATCGCCTCGATACTTTTCAGCAGCGCCTCGGGAGACACCGCTTTTGCCATCCGTTCGACCTGCTCGGCCATGTCGGGGTGAGTGGCCGTAGCGGTCGATCCGTACGAGCGCGCGAGCGCATCTCGATACAGGCCCACCAGATCCATCAGCGCGCGATCGAGTGAATCACGCCCGGTTCTGGTGGCCCTCGACTTCTGCCGCTTCTCGAGGTCCTTGAGCACCCCGGCCGAGCCGCGCAGCGCACCCGCCGCACCCTTGCCGGTACCGCCCGCACCCAGAGCGGTCCGCAATTCCTCGGTCTCGGCCTCGTCGCGGGAGGCACTCATTTCCTTGGCCTCGTCCTCGGCGGCCTTCACCAACTCCTCGGCCGCGAGGTAAGCCTGATTGGGCCGAGCTGCAGCCGACGCCAGAGCCAGTGCGCGCTTACGACGCGCTCGGGCGTCCTCATCGGTGGCGAGGCGGCGCGCTCTGCCCACGTGGCCGCCGCTGATCGACGCGGCCCACTCTGCCGTCTCGGCGTCGAGCTTGTCGCGGGTCTGCAGCACCTGCGCGATCGCCGGCACCGTGGGCGTGACCAGCGAGACGTGCCGGCACCGCGAGCGCAGTGTCACCGAGATGTCCTGCGGATCGACCGACGGCGCGCACAGCAGGAACACCGTCTTGGCCGGCGGCTCCTCGACGACCTTGAGCAGCACGTTTCCGGCACCCTCGGTGAGCCGATCGGCGTCCTCGACCACCACCACCTGCCACAACCCAGTGCTGGGGCGACGCGAGGCGATGGAGACGATGTCTCGCATCTCCTTGGTGCTGATGCTCAATCCCTCGGGCACGACGCGTCGCACATCGCCGTGGGTACCGGCCATGGTCGTCGAGCACGCCTGGCAGTGCCCACACCCGGGAGTGCCCTCGGTGGTGCACTGCAATGCCGCAGCGAAGCACAGGGCAGCGATGGAACGACCCGATCCGGGTGGGCCGGTGAACAGCCACGAATGCGTCATCGCCGACGAGTCGACGCCTGTGCGAGCGGCTACCGCAGCGGCCGTCAGATCGGCCTCGACATCTTCCTGACCGACCAATCGATCGAACACACCCGCCATGCACGCAACCCTAGTGGTTGGGGCCGACAACCCGAACCCGCGAACTCGAAGTTGTGGATGGATACGGCACGGAAAACGTCCATAACTTCGAGCTCGGCGGTTACTCGGTGTCGGTCTTCTTCGCCGGGGCCTTCTTGGCCGGGGCCTTCTTCGCGGCAGTGGTCTTGGAGGCAGTGGCCTTGGTGGCCGTCTTCTTGGCAGCAGCTTTCTTTGCCGGAGCCTTCTTCGCTGCGGCCTTCTTGGCCGGAGCCTTCTTGGCGGCGGCCTTCTTCGCCGGTGCCTTCTTCTTCACCGGACCACGAGCGCGCCTGTCCGCCAACAACTCCGACGCACGATCGTCGGTGATCGACTCGACCTCGTCGTCCTTGCGCAGGCTGGCGTTGGTCTCGCCGTCGGTGACGTACGGCCCGAAGCGACCGTCCTTGATCACCATCGGCTTCTCACTGATCGGGTCGACGCCCAGCTCACGCAGCGGTGGCTTGGCTTCGCCTTGACGACCCCGACGCTTGGGCTCGGCGTAGATCTTCAACGCCTCTTCCAGGGTGACGGTGAACATCTGATCCTCGTCGGCGAGCGAGCGAGAGTCGGTGCCCTTCTTCAGGTACGGGCCGTATCGACCGTTCTGCGCGAGGATCTCTTCCTTGGACTCCGGATCGACTCCGACGACGCGGGGCAGCGAAAGCAGCTTGAGCGCATCCTCGAGCGTGATGGTCGCCAGGTCCATGGACTTGAGCAGAGAACCGGTGCGCGGCTTGGGGCCGGTTGCCTTCTTCGCAGCCGCCTTCTTGGCCGGAGCTTTCTTGGCCGCCGCCTTCTTCACCGCGGTCTTGACGCCACCGCCACCGTCACCGTCGTTGCCGGACGGCACCGGGACGATATCGGGCTCGGGGGGCGTGGGTTCGGGTTCCGGCTCGGGCAGGATTTCGGTGACGTAGGGACCGAAACGGCCTTCCTTCGCGACGATGTCGTGACCGGTCAGCGGATCGACACCCAGCTTGCGCCCCTCTTGCGGTGTGGCGAAAAGCTTTTCGGCGAAGTCGATCGTCAACTCGTCCGGCGGAAGATCGTCGGGCAGGTTGGCGCGCTGGCTGATCGGATCGCCGTCGGGATCATCGTCGTTCTTGACCATGCGCTCGAGATACGGACCGTAACGGCCCACGCGCACATGGATTTCGCGACCCTCGGAGTCGTCGAACAGACGGATGGAGTTGATGGTGCGGGCGTCGATCTCTTCGAGATTCTGGCCGACCATCTTCTTCAGTCCACCGGAGCGAGCCACCGAACCCTCGGCACCGGTGTCGCCGCCGAAGTAGAAGCTCTGCAGCCAATTGCCGCGTCGCTCACGGCCTCCCGCGATGGCGTCGAGGTCGTCCTCCATGCCTGCGGTGAAGTCGAAGTCCACCAGACGCCCGAAGTGAGCCTCCAGCAACGCAACCACCGAGAACGCCACCCACGACGGCACCAGTGCACTGCCGCGCTTGTAGACGTAACCGCGGTCGAGAATGGTCTTGATGATCGACGAATACGTCGACGGCCGACCGATGCCCAGCTCCTCGAGCGTCTTGATGAGCGACGCCTCGGTGAACCGCGCGGGCGGGTTGGTGGTGTGACCGTCGGGATCGAGCTGGGTGGCGGTGACGGCCTGGCCCTGAACCAGTGCGGGCAAACGGGATTCGGCATCGTCGGACTGTCCGCCGGCCTGATCGTCGACGCTCTCCACGTAGGCCTTGAGGAAGCCGGCGAACGTGATGGTGCGCCCCGAAGCGGAGAACGTGCACTCCTCGCCGGTTCCGGCCGTTCCGGTGATGCGCAGTGTCAGCGTGGTGCCGCGCACGTCGGCCATCTGCGACGCGACCGTGCGCTGCCAGATCAGCTCGTACAGGCGGAATTCGTCGGTCTGCAGGGCCGAGTGCAACTGACCGGGCGTCTGGAAGACATCACCGGACGGGCGGATGGCCTCGTGGGCCTCCTGCGCGTTCTTGACCTTGCGGGTGTACTGACGCGGCGACGGATGGACGTACTCCGGTCCGTAGAGCTCGGTCGCCTGGGTACGTGCCGCCGAGATCGCCGACGCGGACAGCGTCGTCGAGTCGGTACGCATATAGGTGATGTAGCCGTTCTCGTACAGTCGCTGCGCGACACGCATGGTGCGCTCGGAGCTGAAGCGCAACTTGCGGGCGGCTTCCTGCTGCAGCGTCGACGTCATGAACGGCGGGTACGGCTTGCGGGTGTACGGCTTGTCCTCCGCGGACGCGACCGTCAGGTCGACGCCTTCGAGAGCCTCGGCGAGGCGTCGGGCACGCGGTTCGTCGAGGACGGTCACCGCATCGGACTTGAGCTTGCCGTCGGCCCCGAAGTCGCGACCGGCGGCGACGCGATTGCCGTCGACATTGACCAGGCGGGCTCCGAAACTGCGCGGGGTGGCGTCGGCTCCGGCGTCGAGCGTGGCGGAGATGTCCCAGTACTCGGCACTGCGGAACGCCATCCGCTCGCGCTCGCGCTGGACGACGATGCGGGTGGCCACGGACTGCACTCGGCCTGCCGAGAGCTTCGGCATGACCTTCTTCCACAGCACCGGGCTGACCTCGTAGCCGTAGAGACGGTCGAGGATACGACGCGTCTCCTGGGCGTCGACCAGGTCTTGGTCCAGGTCGCGGGTATCGGCCGCTGCGGCGAGGATGGCCGGCTTGGTGATCTCGTGGAACACCATGCGTCGAACGGGGATCTTGGGGTTCAGGGTCTCGAGGAGATGCCAGGCGATGGCCTCACCCTCGCGGTCGGGGTCAGTGGCGAGATAGAGCTCGTCGGCATCCTTGAGCAGGCTCTTGAGCTCGGCGACCTTGCCCTTCTTCTCCGGCGAGACGACGTAGAGGGCCTCGAAGTCGTGGTCGACGTCCACGCCGAGACGCGCCCAGGGCTCACCCTTGTACTTCGCGGGAACATCCGCGGCACCGCGGGGAAGGTCGCGAATGTGGCCGACGGAGGCCTCGACGACGTAGTTGCTCCCGAGGTACGGGGCGATCTTCTTTGCCTTGGTCGGAGACTCGACGATGACCAGACGACGTGGCTCGGCGGAGCTGTCCCCCGTGCCGTTGTTACGTGCTGCCACCTTGCTGCCGAACCTTCCCTAGTGCGTTTTCACAGGCAGATTTGCCTGTCCCACTACTAACAGACTGACATACGTCGGCCAAATACTCGCAGATCAGTCACAGATCGTTCTACTCGGCGTGGGGCCAATTGGTACGTGCGTCCACGTTCTGTGGAGCCTCGCCGACGTTCTCGGTCAGTCGCAACAGCCGACGTCGACCGGTGATTCGGAGGCCAGGATTGGATCCGCGCGTGCCGATGAGCGTCGGCGCGATACCCGCGCGCATCAGTGACTGAGCCAGGACGGCGTGCGTCTCCGGCGCATGGGGATCGAGGCCGAGCACGTAGCGCTCCCCCTCGGCCTCGGGACGACCCGATGCGAGCACCCAGGCGCGCAGTTCACGGGAACCCGGTACCCAACCGGGCGGGACGGCCTTGACAGCGCCCTTGGTCCACAGAGACGCCAATGCAGACAGTTCGGGCACCGACGCGGTACGCACCAGTGGTCTGTCCTCTTCCGACCGACCGAGCTCCGGCGTCAGACCGCATTGCTCGATGAGTTCGGCGATGGCATCCGCGCGCCACTGCGCGTCGACCACGACGGAGATACGGGCCGCACCCGCCGAGGTGACGACATGCCCGGTGGCAGCCAGCAGCCCGCTGAGATCGGTCACCGCGGGCGGTAACGACTCGGCAGAGAAGAAGGACAGCTGGTTCACAGCATGGACATTAGGACATCGGCGTCCGCGCTCACGGCTTTCGACGCTCCCCGGTGGTTCGCCCGAACGAAACATCCCCCTTTCCCATCGCCTGTAGTAGGCCGATGGGAAAGGGGGATGAGTATCTCGACTCCGAAGAGAAGAGAATCAGACTGCGCGAACGCCCGTGGCCTGAGGACCCTTGGTGCCCTGTCCGACCTCGAACTCGACGCGCTGGTTCTCCTCGAGGGTGCGGAAGCCGCTGCCCTGGATCTCGGAGTAGTGAACGAAAACGTCAGCGGAGCCGTCTTCTGGTGCGATGAATCCAAAGCCCTTTTCGGCGTTGAACCACTTCACAGTTCCCTGTGCCATGCTTTTCCTTCTCTTTCTAACACCGGATTCGATGGAGCGCACTTTCGGTCCATCGGGCCGGTTCCGACCGCTGCACTTTCTACGAATCCCCCTCAGGATTCCCCCTGACGGACGAGCTCTTCCAGTACCGCGCCCGCAACATTAGATCCTGCGAGCGTAGAACGAACACAGAAGCTGCGACCGCGTCAAGTGAACCATGAACTCCGCGTTCGCAACAGTCGAAAGTCGACCGTTTTCGAACATTTTGTCCGTGTTGTAGAAACGGACAACATCCGACAAGCGAATTGCTGCTCCCACCAGGGCGCGAAGGAGCTGAGCAGGTCCCCGCTAGCATGGGGTTGTCGCGAACAGCCCGACGGCGCTTGTAGATCGAACGAATGCATGGAGGCCCGTGAGCGAGAAGAATCCGCTGGGCGGTGCGGAGGCCGGGAGCTACGGGCAGCGGTTGCTGGATCGAGTATTGGCGGGATCGCCTGCGAGCGAGAGCCCGTTGACCCACGTCGCCGAACTGCCGGCACGCGCCTCCCAGTTCTCCTCCTGGCCGTCGTGGGTGGGCCCGGAAGTGGTGCAGGTGATCACCTCTCGTGGGATCTCACAACCCTGGACGCATCAGGCAAGTGCGGCAACACTCGCCGCCGAGGGCAGTCATGTGGTGCTCTCGACCAGCACCGCGTCGGGTAAGTCGCTGGCGTATCAACTCCCCATCCTCACGACGCTGTCCGCCGACGCCCGGGCCACCGCGCTGTATCTGGCCCCCACCAAGGCCCTCGGTGCCGATCAGCTGCGCACCACGATCTCGATCACCGACGAGTTGCGTTCGGTGTCAGACGAACTCGCCGAGGTGTTCCCGAGTGCGTACGACGGCGATACACCGATCGAGATTCGTCAGTGGGCCCGCGCGAATGCGCGCTGGATCTTCACCAATCCCGACATGCTGCATCTCGGCATCCTCGGCTCGCATGAGCGGTGGTCGCGATTCCTCCGCAACCTCCGCTACGTGGTGGTGGACGAATGCCATTACTACCGTGGCGTTTTCGGATCCAATGTCGCGCTCGTGCTCCGCAGGCTACGACGCCTGTGCGCACGGTACGGAGCATCGCCGGTGTTCGTTCTCGCCAGCGCCACGACCTCCGAACCCGGACGCGCCGCAAGTCGACTCATCGGAGCGCCGTGCGCGGAAGTCACCGAAGACGGATCCCCGCACGGAGCCCGCACCGTCGCACTGTGGGAACCACCACTACTCAAAGAGATCACCGGCGAAAACGGAGCTCCGGTAAGGAAATCCGCAGGTGCGGAAGCGTCGCGCATCATGGCCGACCTACTGGTGGAGGGCGCGCGAACTCTGGCATTCGTGCGGTCCCGGCGCGGAGCCGAGGTGACCGCGCTGGGGACCCAGAGAATTCTCGCCGACGTCGATCCGCAATTGATACGACGCGTCGCCGCCTATCGCGCAGGGTATTTGGCCGAGGATCGGCGCAAACTCGAATCCGATCTGTCCGACGGCACGTTGCTCGGCGTCGCCACCACCAATGCGCTCGAACTGGGCGTCGACATCGCCGGTTTGGACGCGGTGATCGTCGCCGGCTTTCCCGGCACCGTCGCGTCGTTCTGGCAGCAGGGCGGCCGGGCCGGTCGACGCGGGGAGGGCTCGCTACTGGTGCTCGTTGCGCGCGACGATCCACTCGACACATATCTGGTGCATCACCCGGCGGCTCTGTTGGACAAGCCCGTCGAGGCGACCGTCACCGACCCCACCAACCCGTACATCCTGGCTCCGCAATTGCTCTGCGCTGCAGTCGAACTACCGATCACCCTCGTCGAGGCCGAGGAGCTGAGCGCGGAATCGGTGCTCGAGGAACTCGAACTGAAAGGCTATGTGCGCAAGCGTCCGCACGGGTGGTTCATCACTCCCGAGGGGCAGCAGTTGTCGCCGCACGGTGCGGTGAACATTCGCGGCGGCACCGGGGTGCAGGTGGCCATCGTCGACGGCGAGTCCGGTCGCATGCTCGGCACCGTCGACGGCGGCAGAGCGCCCGCCACCGCCCACCCGGGTGCCGTCCACATTCACCAGGGTGAGTCGTTCGTGGTCGACGACCTCGATCTCGATGCCGGCCTCGCACTGGTGCACGCCGAGCAGCCCGAGTGGAACACCTCGGCCCGCGAGATCACCGACATCTCGATCACCGCGGTGCACGAATCCGTCGACTACGGCGAAGTACGCGTCGCACTGGTGCAGGTCAACGTCACCCATCAGGTCGTCGGATATCTGCGACGCCTCCTCTCCGGCGAGGTACTCGACTCCATCGAACTCGACATGCCCGCACAGACACTCGACACCAGAGCCGTCATGTACACCATCACCCCGGAGTTGCTCGAGCACAGCGGAGTTCCGTACGAACGATTCCCCGGATCACTGCACGCGGCCGAGCACGCCGCCATCGGGCTGCTGCCCCTGGTGGCGACGTGCGATCGCTGGGACATCGGCGGAGTGTCGACGGCTCTGCACCCCGACACCGGCCTGCCTACAGTGTTCGTCTACGACGGATACGACGGCGGAGCAGGCTTCGCCGACCGCGGTCACGTGGCCATCGCCGATTGGCTCACGGCCACCAAAGACGCCATCGTCTCCTGCGAATGCCAGACTGGTTGCCCCTCCTGTGTGCAATCACCCAAATGCGGAAACGGCAACGATCCATTGGACAAAGACGGTGCTGTTCGAGTGTTGACGGCGGTACTGGCGGCCATCACTCGGGAGGGTTGAGTCCGGGGATTCCGATTCAGCGCCGGTCCAGTGATGGTCCAGCGCCGGTCCAGTGACGGTCCAGCGATGGGCGCAAACGCGCGCGCATTCGCTGAACGCGTGCAAAATCGGCTGCTGAACGGGGCTATATCGCGCGCACCTGACAAACGCGCGCGCATTCGCGGTCGCTGGGCGCAAGGCGCGAACTCACGGGCGTACAGCGGAATCCGTTACCTGCACAACGACATTCGTAGATCCGCGGGTACGCGAACCTGCGACAGCCGATGCTACGTCGGTTCCGGGCTGTTGCGAATGAACAGGGACGCAGCGGACGACCGGATGTGTTGTTCGGCCGACTTCATTGCGAGCTCTGCGTCACCGGCTTCGACGGCCGCCAGAATCTGCCGGTGTTCGGTATTCAGCTTGTCGGCCAACGAGTCCCAATCCTCGATCTCCAACAGCGCGGCGAGGATGGGCGCACGCATCGACTCCCGGATTGCTGCGGTGAGGGACGCGACGAAGTCGTTACCCGAGGCCTCGGCCAAGGCGATGTGAAAGTTCGTGTCGGCGTCGTTGAAGACCTCTCGGGTGACACCCCGCGCTGCCATGATTTCCACGGCGGCCCTCGCCTGCGCAAGCTTGTTCTGATCGGGGGCCACCGCGGCAAGGTGAACACTTGCCCGCTCGAGCGCAACTCGCGTGCTGATCAAGTCATCGATCCGAAAGTTGGTCAGCGCGACGTGCAGGCGAAGGAGACGTGTGAGTGCCGGCCGCGGCAGTGCCGCAACGAAGGTGCCGGCTCCGGGACCGGAACCCGGTGACGACCGCAGAATTCCACTGCTCTCGAGGACGCGCACGGCTTCACGGACCCCAGCCCGGCTGACGTCGAGCTGAGCTGCGAACTCCCGCTCGGGCGGCAGCGGATCCCCGACGCGGAGATCACCAGCCATGATGCGCTCCTCGATTGCGTCGATGACCAGCTCGTGCGCGCGGGCGCGCCGGACCGGCTTCCACGAAAGCGTTTCGTTATGCGTCCGTCCAGCGTCGTCTGCCATAGCGATCATCCAACCAGAAGTTGGTCTGTGCCTCGAGCCTCTTGACCCCATTGAGTGTGATCCATATCATTCTCTGTGTGGTCAGACCTCACACACCTTGAAGGTCTTGAATGGAGTAGCTGTGTACACACCCGATCTCGCACCGCTCGCGGACAGCATGGGATTGTCCGCAGCGGTGGCTTGCCTGCCGCTGTTGACGGTCTTCGTCACGCTCGGACTTCTTCGGTGGAAAGCCCACTTCGCCGGTCTGGCCGGGCTCGTCGTCGCATTGGCGGTGGCGGTTCTGGCCTACGACATGCCGGTGAACCTGGCCGGACTGTCGGCAACACAAGGCTTCGCCTTCGGGTTATTTCCCATCGTGTGGATCGTGATCTGTGCGATCTGGTTGTACGAGTTGACCGTGACGAGCGGACGATTCGACGACCTGCGCCGCATCATCGATGCCATCTCCGACGATCCGCGTATCCAGGCGATCATCATCGCGTTCGGCTTCGGCGGGCTACTCGAAGCCCTCGCCGGATTCGGTGCTCCCGTCGCCATCACCGGTGTCATGCTTCTGGCCATCGGTTTCGCTCCGATGCGCGCAGCCGTCGTCGTGTTGCTCGCCAACACCGCGCCGGTTGCCTTCGGTGCCATCGGCATTCCGATCCTCACCGCCGGAAACTTGACGGGAATCGACTACCACGAGATCGGCGCGTACGTGGGTCACCAGACCCCGTTCATCGCCCTGTTCGTACCGCTGTTCATCGCGTTCCTCACCGATGGTCGACGCGGCGTCGCCCAGACGTGGCCGGTCGCACTGGCCGTCGGTGTCGTGTTCGCCGTCGCGCAGTGGGTCAGCGCAACCTGGATCTCGGTCGAGTTGACCGACATCATCGCCTCACTGGCGGGCATCGCCGCAGCAGTCGTGGTTCTGCGGTTCTGGAAGCCGACCGGATCCGATGAGGCGCGCGAACGCATCCTCCTGGCCAGAGATGCCGACCTCGATTCGGGGAGCTCCGGCACTGCGCCGATCACGCCTGCGCCGGTCGCCACCCGCACCATCGAGGCCGCGCCGCTGACGACCCAACGAGTGTGGCTCGCACTGTTCCCGTACCTGCTCGTCATCGCGGTGTTCTCCATGGCCAAGCTGTGGTCCCCGGTCGCCGGGTTCCTCGCCTCGACCGACATCGCCGTACCGTGGCCCGGTCTCGACGGCAACATCCTCACCGCCGCCGGTTCCCCCGCCACCACCACCATCTACAAGTTCACCTGGCTGTCCACGCCGGGAACACTGCTCCTGATCTGCGGTGTCATCGTCGCCGCCGTCTACCGCGTCAGCGCTCCCGACGCCGCCCGGCTGTTCGGAAGCACTCTGATCAAACTCCGATTCTCCGCACTCACGGTGGGCGCGGTTCTGGCGCTCGCCTACGTGATGAACCAGTCGGGGCAGACCATCACCATCGGAACCTGGATTGCCGGCACCGGCGCATTCTTCGCCTACCTCTCCCCGATTCTCGGGTGGCTGGGAACCGCGGTCACCGGCTCGGACACCAGCGCGAACGCGTTGTTCGCGACGCTGCAGCAGACTGCAGCGATCAACGCCGGCATCGACCCCACCCTGCTGGTCGCCGCCAACACCTCGGGTGGTGTGGTGGGAAAGATGATCAGCCCGCAGAATCTCGCCATCGCTGCTTCCGCGGTGGGGTTGGTCGGGCGGGAGTCCGAGATCTTCCGAAAAGTCATCGGGTGGAGCCTCGGCCTGCTGCTTGCGATCTGTCTCCTGGTCGGACTCCAGAGTTCGGTACTGGCCTGGATGCTCCCCTGACCCGTCGTCCCCACCACTCACCACAATCAGCCCACAGAATCGAGAACGTGACATGCCCATCACCCGGCAGATGCCCAAAGCTACCGATTTGCGCGAGGTCCTCTCGTTCAAAAAGCCCGATCTGAACCTGCGTCGCCGACGCCTCAGCGCCGCACTCACCATCGACGATCTCCGCACCATCGCACGTCGACGCACCCCACGCGCAGCATTCGATTACACCGACGGTGCCGCCGACGCCGAGATCTCGCTCTCGCGGGCTCGACAGGCCTTCCGTGACGTCGAATTCCACCCCTCGATTCTGCGGGACGTCTCCCACGTCGACACCTCGACGACGGTGTTCGGCGGACCGTCCGCGCTCCCGTTCGGCATCGCACCGACGGGATTCACTCGCCTGATGCAGACCGAGGGCGAATACGCCGGTTCTGCCGCAGCCGGAGCTGCCGGAATCCCGTTCTGCCTCTCGACCCTGGGCACCACGTCGATCGAGGACGTCAAGGCCACCAATCCGAACGGACGAAACTGGTTCCAGCTCTACGTCATGCGCAACCGCGACATCTCGTTCGGGCTGGTCGAACGCGCCGCGAAGGCAGGCTTCGACACCCTCCTGTTCACGGTCGACACGCCCGTCGCCGGGTCACGACTGCGCGACAAGCGCAACGGATTCTCCATCCCGCCGCAGTTGACCGCGTCGACGATCGCCAACGCCATCCCGCGGCCCTGGTGGTGGTGGGACTTCCTCACCACGGCCAAGCTCGAGTTCGCATCGCTGTCCTCTACCGGCGGCACGGTAGGAGAGCTGCTCAATTCAGCGATGGATCCATCGATCTCGTTCGAGGATCTCGACGTCATCCGAGGGATCTGGCCTGGCAAGCTGGTCGTCAAAGGTGTTCAGTCGGTGGCGGATTCGGTCCGTCTCGCCGAACTGGGAGTCGACGGAATCATCCTGTCGAACCACGGAGGCCGACAACTCGATCGGGCCCCCGTTCCCTTCCACCTGCTGCCTCAGGTGGTGAGCGAAGTCGGCTCCGATTTCGAGGTCGCCGTCGACACGGGAATCATGCACGGTGCCGATATCGTCGCCTCCATCGCGATGGGAGCGTCGTTCACGCTCGTCGGCCGGGCCTACCTGTACGGCCTGATGGCCGGAGGGCGAGCCGGCGTCGACCGCATGATCGAGATCCTGCGCGAAGAGGTAGTGCGCACCATGCAACTGCTGCAGGTCAATTCACTCGCGGAGCTCACACCGGAGCACGTCACCCAACTCACTCGATTCGCTCCTCTACATTCCGGGGCCCGCACCTTCACGACGCGCTGACCGCTGTAGGCCGGGGTTCGTGGCCAGGGTTCGACGCAAACGCGCGCGCATTCGCTGAACGCTCGCGAAATCGCTGGCCAGACGAGGCGAATCCCCGCGCACCTGACCAACGCGCGCGCATTTGCGAATTCGGCCAGCGGGCGAGGCGGACCGGGGCGGGCAAGCGGGCCGACCCGCCCGTCACCCCGGACCCGCCCGCGCCGAGGCGATGGCGTCGGACATTCCGAAGCGACCGAGGAACACCGGTTGGCCCACCGTCACGATCACGTCCCAGTCGGCGATCGTGCACTCTCGCAACACGGTCCCCATTCGCCCCGCCAAACCCCGCGCCGTCTCACACGCATCGGCCACTCCACGATCGAGGGCCCCCGCCCCGGCCAGCGCCGCGAGATCGGCCGCCGACTGCGCCTGATGCCGAGCACCCACCGCCGAGCCGACGTGCATCACCATCACCACGACAACGATCAAGGCCGACATCGCCAGCGCCGCCAACACCGTCGCGCCACCTTCGTCATCACGCAGCACCCTCCCGAAAGCGAGCCTCATTCCGCGGCAATCGGTTCCGCAGCAGCAACCGCCTCAGCAGACAACGTCAACCCAGGCAGCGGACTCGCCACTTCCACCCGCGCGACGAAGAACTCCCCGTCCTCGGTCACCGTGATGCGAGCCCCCTCCGGCGCGACCCTCTCCCCCACCGAGACAGCCCGGTTCGTATCCCCTCTGGCCGCCAACCGCGCTGCCTCCCTGGCCGCATCGACGCAGCCGATGTGCATCGTCACCGACACGATCGCCCCGATACACACCACGATCACCGCGACGATGGACGCGATCGCGAACGCCGCCTCCACCGTCACGGCACCGTCGTCATCGGTCAGGCTCAGACGGCTGTGTTCAGCGCTCGATCGATGATCCCCGTCAACGCCGTGACGATGCTGTCGCCGGTCACCACCGTGTACAGCACCGCCCCGAACGCCGCGGCCGCGATGGTCCCGATCGCGTACTCCGCGGTCGACATGCCATCGTCCTCCACTCCGAACAGAACGATTCGAGTCTTCAACTCCTGCAGTGCGTTCTCGATCATCTCGATTCCCCTCCCTGATCTCCGACGCGGCATCTCCGCATCGGAATTCTGTGTGCGCGGCGGTCACAGCAGACCGCCGCCCAGTACGTTGCCCGCCAGGCCGATCACCACGGGGATGATGCCGAGGCAGATGAAGGCCGGCAGAAAGCACAGACCCAACGGCCCGCTGATCAGCACACCCGCGCGTTCGGCCGCAGCGGCCGACGCGTCCTCGGCGCGAGTTCGTTGTGTCGCAGCGAGTTCCGTCATCGCCGACGCCATGGACGACCCGGCCCGGGCAGATCGGCGGGCCATCCTGGCCAGCGCCTCGGTCTCTGGATCCTGCGCGACGGCGTCCCACGCGGTCGCGGCGTCGGCACCGAGTTCGAGCAGATCGGCTGCCTTGCGGAGCGCGATACCGAACGAGGTCGGAGCGGAATGTGCCGCTGCCGCAGCGGCGGTCGATATCGGCAAGCCCGACCGCAGACAGGCGGCGAGCAGATCGAAGGTCGTGGCCACCGCGAGCGGGTCGGGTGTCGGCGTATCGACGGTGTCGGTGTCCGCCCGGCGCTCGGATGCCAGCCTGTGCAACCCACCCGAGACCGAGGGCAGCGTGATCGATGCCGTGGCCAGACACAGAACCGCCACCCACATCACGTCGTCACCTTGCCGGTGATCGCATCGGTCCACAGCAGTCCCGCACAGCCCAGCGCCGTGCCGATGAGCAGCAGCATTCCGCCGAGCCCACCGCCGAGCAGAATGTGCAGCGGATCGGCTCCCATCAGCTGACCGAGAGCCACTCCGAGAATCGGCAAACCAGCCAGCACCAGCGCGGTGGCACGGGCACCGGCGAGCGATGCGTCGGTTCGTTCGCGAAACCGTCGGCGTCCCAGCATGTCCTCGCGGACGGCATCGAGCAGTTCGGCGAGCGCGAGCCCGTGCTCGTCTGCCACTCTCCACGCGGCGGCCAGCCGGCCGAGCTCGGCGTCCAACAACGAATCGGACGAGGCGATACCGTCCGCAGCCATGCCGCCCAGTCCGGAGCGCGATGCCGCACCGCGCAGTGCCGTCGACGCGATGCCGCCGCACTCGTCGGCCGCGACCGCGCTGGCCGTGGCCGGATGGGATCCGACGCGCAGCTCGCCGATGACCACCTCGACTCCGGTTGCGAGCCAGTTCAATTCGTCGGCACGCCGGTCACGTTCGAGTCGCCGGCGATTACGACGCCATCCGGTACCGCCCGCCACCGCTGCTGCGCTCACGGCCCAGATTCCGCCGAACCACCACGCCGCCCCTGCCGCAAGCAGAACGCAGCAGGCCGGCACCAGCCATCGCGGCGCGGAGGAAGCCGCCCGTTCTTCACCAGACAACCGACGGAAACTGCTCGGCCACAGGGCAACCGCGAGGGCGAGGACCATCACCGACGCCGTCATCGCGCGTCACCGCAACGGCGGTCGAGCAGTTCGAGGAGCCGACCTTCGCCCGGCGTCGCGTCGGCAGTCACCGACCAGGCCGCCGCGATGTGCACTCGGCCGGTGGGATCGACGTCGACCACTCCGATCTCACGTAGCCGTCGAGTACCGTCGGAGCTGCGGTGGACGTGCAACACCACTTGGACCGCAGCGGCGAGTTGGCTGTGTAGCGCGTCTCTGCCCATTCCGCCCAGTGCCGCAAGGGCTTCGAGTCTGGCCGGTACCTCGGCCGGGGAATTCGCGTGAATGGTTCCGGCTCCGCCGTCGTGACCTGTATTGAGTGCCGTCATCAAGTCGATGACCTCGGCACCGCGCACTTCACCGACCACGAGACGATCGGGTCGCATTCGCAGGGCCTGACGCACCAGCTGCCGCACCGATACTTCACCCACGCCTTCGACATTGGGTGCGCGGGCCACCAGTCGGACCACGTGCGGATGAGCCGGGGCCAACTCGGCGGCGTCCTCGACGCAGACGATCCGTTCGGCCGGATCCACCTCGCCCAACAGTGCGGCCAAGAGCGTAGTTTTTCCCGCGCCGGTACCGCCGACAACGAGAAATGCCAGGCGGCCGAACATGATTCGACGCAGCAGCTCGTACCCGTCTGCGGTCACGGCTCCCGATGCACGGAGCGCAGCGAGTCCCTGCGTCGCGGGTCGCAGCACCCGAAGCGAGACACACGTTCCTCCGCTCGCCACCGGTGCCAGTACCGCGTGCAGGCGGACGCCGAAGGCCCCCTGCCCGACGCCCGGCAATCGACCGTCGACCCAGGGCTGCGCGTCGTCCAAGCGGCGGCCGGCCGACAACGCGAGTCGCTGCGCCAAACGACGTACGGCAGCCTCGTCGGCGAAGCGGATACCGGTGCGCTTGAGTCCGCGACCACGATCGATCCACACCTGATCCGGTGCGGTGACCAGCACATCGGTCACTCCGGGCTCGGACAGCAGCGGCTCCAACGGCCCCGCACCGGTCAGCTCGGTCTGCAGAACACGAAGGGCCGCAAGCATATCGGTGTCGCCGATCACCCCGCCTGCTTCCGCTCGAATCGCCGCGGCGACGGTCGCGGGAACCGGAGCATCGGCCGATGCCGCCAGGCGATCACGGACGCGGTCGAGCAGATCCGCGGTGACGACGGCGCTCATGCCGCCCACCGCTGACCACCGGGCTTGTGCGCGAACGTATCGAGCACAGCGTCGGCTGCCGCGGCCAGCGGCGAACGTCGGCCCAGCACAAGTCCTCCTCGTTCGAGGCGCTCGGCCAACGCGGGCTCGGCGCGCATCGAGGTCAGCAGCGGAAGACCGAGGGCGACGGCGATGTCGTCTGCCCTCAGCCCACCCGGCGCAGGCCCACGAACGACCAGGCCGACGTTGGCGTTTCGATCCACGACCTGCGCTGCCACCGCCTCAGCCGACGTCACGGCTCGCAGTTCGGCCGGAAGTACCAGCACGACGAGATCCGCCGCGGCGTACAGGGCGTCGGAGACGTCGCTCGGATGGCGCGGAGCGTCGGACACCACCAGATCTCCCGCTGCGCGTCCTGCATCGACCACAGCCGCCACTGCAACGGCCGAGAGTCCGGCACCCCGGTCCTCGGATCGGCCGAGCGCCAGCACCGACAACCCGCCGCGGGAAGGCAGCGCCCCGTGCAGAGCGTCGCCGGAGACTCGGCCGCCTTCGACGACCAAGCCGGACCATCGCAGACCCGGAGCGTTCTCCCAGCCGAGTAACAGGTCGAGGCCGCTGCCGTACCGATCACCCTCGACGAGGAGGGCACGTCGGTCCGAGCGGCTGCTGCGGAGTCCGAGTGCGGCAGCGAATGTCGATGCGCCCGCGCCGCCGCGAGCGCCGACCACGGCGATCACTCCACCGTCTCCCGACGGCACCGATGCGGGTTCGCCGAGTATGCGCACGAGTGCGTCTTCGTCCTGCGGCAGGGAGATCACATGCTCGGCACCGACGGATGTGGCGATGCGCCAGTCGTCGAGTGTCGGTTGCTCGTCCGTGACCAGAATGACGCCCGAGCGTCGCGGAAATCCGGACGCCAATGCCGTCTCTGCGGACTCGAAATCGACCAAAATTGTTCCGAGTCGGTCCCACATCGACCGAGCCGAACCGATACCGACCAGTAAGTTCTGCTCTTCCACAACACAATCCGCGGCCGCGGCTATTCGATAGACGTCCTCGCGGAGTCCGCGAAGTTCGATCGACATCGCCACAGTCGGGTGCGCGATTCGCTGTCGCGGGTCCGTTTCCATGCGCCAAGCCTGCGTGAGAATCTGCTCGAGGTGCGCGCGACTTGGGAAAATGTGGATAGATCGGGGCCTGTGGATGAATACCGGTACTGCTGTACCAGTTTTTGCCCCGACCCGGAAAAGAGGACGACCCTCGCCAGGGGGGGAGGAGGCGAGGGTCGTCTGGTTCAGCCCCGGGGGGTCGGGCTGAACACCGCCCGGAATGAACCGGGCTCATAGCAAATACTACACCCGTGGACTTCCTTGTTTGCAAGTTCAACCGTCGCTTTTTCTCGACGGTTTCGGACCGAGTCCGCCAGTGGCGCCGCGCAACATCCACCGGTCACCACCGGCCACTATGGTGACAAACGTGACCCAGAGCGCGAGCACCGACGACGCCCCGGCCGGCCGACGCGCAGCGCGCGTCGCGGCATTCTTCGACCTCGACAAGACGATCATCGCCAAGTCCAGCACGTTGGCATTCAGCAGACCGTTCTTCGACCAAGGACTCATCAACCGGCGCGCCGTTCTCAAGAGCAGCTACGCCCAGTTCCTGTTCCTGCTCTCCGGAGCCGATCACGACCAGATGGAGCGCATGCGCGCACACATCGCGAGCATGACCGCCGGCTGGGACGTCGAACAGGTACGAGCAGTCGTCGCCGAAACCCTGCACGACATCGTCGACCCCCTCGTGTTCGCCGAAGCCGCCGACCTGATCGCAGACCACAAGCTCCGCGGCCACGATGTGGTGATCGTGTCGGCGTCCGGCGACGAGATCGTGCACCCCATCGCAGAACTCCTGGGTGCCGATCACAGCATGGCCACCACGATGGTGACCGTGGACGGCAAGTACATCGGCAAAGTCGACTTCTACTGCTACGGCGAGGGCAAGGTCGACGCCATGAACTCCCTGGCCGCGCAACATGATTACGACTTGGCGTCGAGCTACGCGTACTCGGACTCGATCACCGACGTGCCGATGCTGCGCGCCGTCGGGCATCCCACGGCCGTCAACCCCGACCGAGCGCTGCGCAAGGAAGCCGCGTCCCGCGGCTGGCCGATCCTCACGTTCTCCAACCCGGTCTCGCTGCGATCACGGATCCAGACCCCGTCCGGCAAGACCGTAGCGGCAAGTGCGGCAGCAGGTTTCAGCGCTCTTGCGGCCGGCGCGATCACCTACGGACTGCTCCGAAGAAAAAGATGACGCTCAACCCCTTGATGTGAGGCGCGTCACGGGGTACAAATGACGTACGGAAGAACGGAAGGCCAAGAACGAATCGGAAGAGAAGATTCGCTCTCCCGACCGGGATTCCCAGCACGGACACCAGGCACCCACGCGGAGCGGCCACCTAATGGCAGAAGCGCTGTGGGCCTGCGAGATTCGTCGATGATCAGCAAGAACCCTGCACCGGTTGCAGGGATGACCTCATCACCGTCGAACCCTCGCCGAGGCCACGTGGTTTTCCATCACAGCCCACCTGAGCACGCTTGGTAACCAGGCGCTCCGTGCTAACGGGCGGCGAAGTCGACGCAAGTCGGCATCGCCGCCCTTTTATGTGCTCGCTGCTGCAGGCTCCGCTCGCGGCCCTTTTATGCGCTCGCTACACCGCGGCTTCGGCAATCGAAGTCGCCTCTGCCGCACCGGCTTCGAAGGCTCCACAGCACAGGATCACCCAACTCCCGACGCCCGTCGCGGTGCCCTCGGCGAATCCGGTCGCGCCGTCCCGGTAGGCATTTGCTCGACGCATCCAGCTCACTTCCGGCACTCCAAGGTTGTGGGGGTCGAAGCCCGACGACGCCGCCACCAGTCTCGATGCAGCCCGCGCAACGATGCCGTCGGCCGATCCGAAAGCTTTGAGCGTCAACAACTCACCGTGCACCACCGCCGCGATCACCGGAGCGGGTGCAGAGGTTCCACCGGTCACGAGCTGAGCGAGCAGATCGAGTCGCTCGCCGACCCCCGAATCACCGCGCGGACGACCGAGCGCGGAGGCGTCGTCGACGAGATCTGCAGCTGCCAACAAGTGGAGTCGAGCCAGGGTCTGCAGCGGAGCGCGCTTCCACGTCGAGAGCGTGTTCTGCAGGGCGTCGCCATCGAGGGCGGCCGCGACTCTAAGCGCGCCCGCGAGCACGGGGTCACCTTCTTCGCCCTCGCGGGGGAAATCCATCGACCCGCCCTCGAGTGACGAGGACGAGCGGGCCGCACGGACCGCGGCCTCGGCCGCGGTGGCCGGCCAGCCACGACGGTTGGCCTTGTGTCGATGCACCGCGCCGAGAGCGTCACGCGCCCGTTCGGCGGAGTCGACAACTCCGGGCAGTTCCAGCAGCGGGGCGAGGGGGTCCGTCACGACAGACGACGGTACCCCCTCCCCCACCCCTACTTTGCCCCTGCCGCCAACAGCTCGGCGCGGGCCTGGCGACGCTTGGCCTGTTCGGCCGGATCGGGCACCGGGACGGCCGCGAGCAACCGCTTGGTGTACTCGTTGGTCGGACGACGCAGAATCTGATCCGTCGTACCGAACTCGGCGAGTTTGCCCTTGTTCAGCACCGCTATGCGCTTGGCCAGTACCTCCACCACAGCGAGATCGTGGCTGATGAACAGGCACGCGAAGCCGTACTCACGCTGTAGTTCCTTGAACAGCTCGAGCACCTTGGCCTGCACCGACACGTCGAGTGCGGACGTCGGTTCGTCGGCCACCAGCAGCGTCGGCTCCAGCGCGAGCGCCCGGGCGATACCGACGCGCTGACGCTGCCCACCGGACAACTGGTGGGGGTAGCGGTTGCGCATGGTCCGCGACAGGTGAACCCGGTCGAGCAGTTCCTCGACCTTTCGATTTCGGTCTGCAGCACTGTGCTCGGTGTGCAGCAGCATCGGCTCGGCAATGGACTGTCCGATCGGCCAGCGCGGGTTCAACGACGAACCCGGATCCTGGAACACGATGCCGACCTTGCTTCGCACCGACCGCAGTTCGCGATTCGACAGGTTGGTGATGTCGACGCCTGCGATCGACAACGAGCCGCCGGTGAGCTTGTTCAGTCCCACCACGGCCTTGCCGATCGTCGACTTGCCCGAGCCGGACTCGCCGACGAGGCCGACCACCTCACCCATCTCGATGTCGAGGCTGACCCCGTCGACGGCCCGGAACACGGTGCGGCCCGGGTACTCGATGACACCGTCGACGATGCTCAGTGCCCGGGTCTCCTCGACGGCACTGGGCTCGGCGATCTTCCCGGCGGTCACGGCCTCGATGCTGCTACCCAGGTGCGGAACCGAGGCGAGCAACTGCTGCGTGTACGGATGCGATGCGTTCTTGAATATGGTTTGCGCAGCGTCTGTTTCGACGATGACGCCGTCCTTCATCACCGCGATGCGGTCGGCCATGTCGGCCACCACACCCATGTCGTGGGTGATCAGGACGATCGACGCGTCGATGCGGTTACGGAGATCGCGCATCAGGTCGAGGATCTCGGCCTGCACCGTCACGTCAAGCGCCGTGGTCGGCTCGTCCGCGATCAGCAGCGACGGATCCGAGGACAGCGCCTGGGCGATCATGGCACGCTGACGCTGACCACCGGAGAGCTGGTGCGGGTAGAAGTTGACCCGCGTCTCCGGATCCGGCATCTCCACGAGCTTGAGCAGCTCGACGGCCCGCGCTTTCGCTTCCTTCTTCGACAGCGAGGTGTGCGCGCGGATGGCCTCGGTGATCTGCCAGCCGATCGAGTACACCGGATTGAGCGCCGTCATGGGCTCCTGGAAGATTACAGCGACGTTCTTGCCGCGGATGGGTGCGAGCTGCTTCTCGGGCAGCCCGACCAGCTCTTTCTCGCCCAGCTTGATACTGCCGGACACCCGCGAATTATCGGCCAGCAGGCCCGGGACGGCCATCGCCGTCGTCGACTTACCGGATCCGGATTCACCGACGATGGCGAGAACTTCACCGGAGGCGACCGTGAACGAGACGGTATCGACCGCCTTGCGCCAGACCTTCTCGACCTCGAACTCGACCGTCAGATCGGTGACGCTCAGAACCGTGTCCTTCTGAATACTCATGTCAGTTCCGTTTCGGATCGAGTGCGTCACGGAGTGCGTCGCCGAGCATGATGAACGCCAGCACCGTGACGGAGAGGAACGCGGCCGGGAACAGCACCAGGTGCGGTGACGTGAGGAACCTGGCTTGACCGAGGTTGATCTGTAGGCCCCAGGAGATCTCGGGGGCTTGCAATCCGATTCCGAGGAACGTCAATGTCGCCTCGGCCGCGATGAACGTACCCACCGAGATCGTGGCGTAGATGATCACCGGGGCCAGCGCGTTGGGAAGGATGTGTCGCACCAGAATGCGGTAGGTCGACGCTCCCAATGCCTGTGCCGCCTGGACGTATTCACTGTTCTTGATGGAGATCACCGACGATCGCACCAGGCGCATCGCCGTCATCCAACCGAAGGCCACCAGGGCCAACGACACGGTGAAGATGGTGCGCTGGGCGGTGACGGTGAGCAGGATCAGAGCACCGAGCAGCAGCGGAATCCCGAAGAACACGTCGGTGAAGCGCGCCAGGATGCTGTCGATCGCACCGCCGAAGTAGCCGGCGAGAGCACCGATGAGGACGCCGATGATCAGCACGCCGATCACCGAGAGCACACCGATCGACAGCGAGATCCGCGTACCGTAGATGACGTTGGCGTAGTAGTCGCAGCCCTGGATGTCGGTGCCGAACCAGTGTGCTGCACTGGGTTTTTGACCGGAATCGGACAGCGAGCACACTCGCGGATCGATGCCGCGGGCGAACAGCTGCGGGAACACCGCCATGACCAACAGCACCAACAGCAGGAACGTGCCGATGATGAAGAACGGGCTCTTGCGCAGGTACTTCCACGCGTTGCCCCACAGGCTGGCCTGACCGACCAGCTCGACGGCCTCGCCGGTGACGACGTTTCCGGGCTGGCCCTCGTCCGCGGCGTGCTGAGCTGCGCTCGAATCTTCTTTATTCATAGCGAATCCTTGGATCGAGAACCGCGTAGAGAACGTCCACCACGAGGTTGAAGAAGATGTAGAAGAACACGAAGAGCGTCACGATGCCGACGACGACCGCACCTTCCTGACGGGCGAGACCGTCGTAGATGGCGCGGCCGAGCCCGGGCAGGTTGAACACCGTTTCGGTCACGATGGCACCGCCCAGCAGACCACCGACGTCGGCACCGATGAAGGTGACAACAGGAATCAGCGAGTTGCGCAACGCATGTCGAACGATGATGCGCCGGTTGCTGATTCCCTTCGACTTCGCGGTGCGGATGTAATCCGCGGCCATCGACTCGGCCACCGAGGTGCGGGTCAGACGAGCCACGTACGCCATCGACAGCGATGCGAGCACCAGGCCGGGAAGCAGGTAACTCGACCAGCCGTCGTTGATGCCGGAGATCGGGAAGAGCCCCAACTTGAGACCGAGGGTGAACTGGGCGATGAAGCCGAGAACGAACACCGGCACCGACACCAGCAGCGTCGTCGAGATGAGCACGAGGTTGTCGAAGAAGGATCCGCGCTTGAGGGCGGCGAGCACGCCTGCAGCGATGCCCATGATCGTTTCGATGACGACGGCCACGATGGTCAACCGGACTGTCACCGGGAGCGCCCGCTCGATGGTGTCGAGAACGGGGCGTCCGGAGAAGTCGGTACCGAAATCGCCCTGGAAGAAGCCGGCGATGTACTTGAAGTACTGCACGAACAGGTTGTCGTCGAGGTTGAACTCGTCTCGCAACTGGGCGACGACGCCCGGGGCGAGGGGGCGATCTCCGGCGAGGGCGCGGATGGGATCACCCGGCAGCGCGTAGACCATCGCGAAGATCAAGAACGAGGAGCCGATCAGGACGGGAATCGTCAGCAGTAATCGGCGAGTGATGTAGCGACCCACTGTGTGTCTTCTCCTTGAACAAGGGACGAACCTGCGCCTCGGGTCTTGCCGGCGCAGGTCGGTGTGGGGCGGATGTGCCCCACGGTTGAACGAGACCCGGTGGGTGACAGCCCATCACGCTCGGCTGACACCCACCTGGGTGTGTCGTCAGCTGACTACGACGTCCTCGAGGATGATGTTGCCTCGGTTGTCGATCTTGACGTCGGAGACGCGATCGGACCACACAGCCTGGTTCAGGCCGTAGAACAGCGGAGTAGCGGGCATCTGGTCGATCAGGATGTCCTCTGCCTTCTGGTAGTCCGCGGTTGCAGCGTCGATGTCTGCAGCGTTGTTGCCTTCGGCAAGCGCGGCGTCGAATGCCGGATCGTTGAAGAAGACGTAGTTGCTACCTGCAGGCGGGGTTGCGGCTGCCGAGTACAACGGGGAGAGGAAGTTGTAGATCGACGGGTAGTCCATGATCCAGCCCGAACGGAACGGGCCGGTCATGCCCTGAGCGTCCTGCAGCGGCAGGTACTGCGCGAACTGGAGGTCACCGCGCAGTGCGTAGTTCACGCCCAGGTTGTCACGCAGCTGGTTGCCCACGGCGGTCATCCACGAGTCGTGGCCCGCACCGGCGTTGAACCACAGATCCACCGGCTGGCTGCGGTCGAATCCGGCCTCGTCGAGCAGACGGTTGGCCTCGTCCGCGTTGAGCTCGCAGTTGGCACCGCAGGCGTCCTCGCGGTAGCCGTCGACGACGGGCGATGCGAAAGATCCTGCCGGAGTGCGGGTATCGGTGAAGATCGCGGTCGCGATGGCCTGGCGATCGATGGCCATCGAGAATGCCTTACGCACGTTCGGATCCTGGAATCGCGGATCGTACGTCGGGAAGCCGAGCGAGGTGATATCGGGACGTGCGCGCTCGCCGTACCGGTCACCGAACGTGTCGCGGGCAGTGGCCCATGCGTCCTCGGGGAGGTCGAGCATGACGTCGAGTCCGCCACCCTGAACGTCGTTGTAGCCGGTGCTCACCTCGGTGTAGACCTTGAAGTTGACGCCTGCGGACTGTGCCGCATTGTCGCCTGCGTAATCGTCGTACTTGGTGACGGTGAATCCCTGTCCGGGAACGAAGTCCTCGTCGGCCTTGAACGGGCCGTTACCGATCGGGCGAGCGCCGTAGGCGTCGGGGTCGGCATAGAACGCCTCGGGCAGCGGGTCGAATGCGGTGTATCCCAGCGTGAGCGGGAAGATCGCGAACGGTCCGTTGAGCTTGACGGTGAAGGTCGTGTCGTCGACGACGTTCAGTCCGCTCAGTTCGGTCGCGACGGGCTCGGCGGTGTCGCTGCCCTGCAGGTCTGCGTAGCCTTCGATGTTCTCGAAGAAGTAGGAGGCACCGAAAGCGTTGGTACTCAACGCGTTGTAGCTCCAGGCTTTGGTGTAGGACTCGGCCGTGACGGGGGTGCCGTCGTGGAAGGTCCAGCCGTCCTTGAGCTTGACGGTCCAGGTGGTGTTGTCCTCGGACTCGACGGACTCGGCAACTCCGTTGTACTCGACGCTGTTGTCCTCGTCGTTGAACGTGACCAACGGAGTGAAGAGCGCCTCGAGAACCTGGCTGCCCTCGCTCTCGGTGGTGTTGCCCGGAATCAGCGGGTTCTCGGGCTCGCCGATGTAGATGCTGTAGATACCGTCGGCGCTACCGCCGGAGCTCGAGCCTCCGCCGCCACAGGCGGCGAGCAGGCTCGCACTCATCAGCACAGCCGTGGTGACTACCGCGGCACGTTTGATACGCAAGAAAATCCTCCATCCAGATGTGAACACGGGGTCGTCCGTGCTCAGTTCCTCGGGCGCGACGCCCGGGGATTCGTGGGCGACCGCATGGCACGGCAGGTGGGCCGTTCCAACGATCTGATGGGATGGACTTTAGACACATCCTGAAACGAACATGTGAACTCCCCCAGATTTTGCTGACCCGTGAGTAAGCCGGAAACATGATCGAAACGTTTCGGCAAGTCGATTTCTCACAGTTCGGACATCGGCGTCGCCCGGGGTGCACGCCGGCGGTCCCGATTACCGCCCAGCGTGCAGAAACTACCGATCACCGCAGATCAGGGGGTTGCAGGCGATTGCAACGGTGCGATTGCCATCACATGTGACTACCCTCACAAGGGGCTCGAGACAGGCACGGAAGTGCAGTTTCATGAGCGAAATGCACCGGACGAAAGTGAGCTATTCGAGATGACGACCAGTACCTCCGGAACCGACGAGACCGCGGTTGCCTCCTACGCGCCCTCGGCCGAGTTCGCCGCTCAGGCCAACGCCGGAGCCGACCTCTACGCCGCCGCGGAGAACGATCGACTCGGCTTCTGGGCCGAGCAGGCTCGCCGACTCCACTGGCACACCCCGTTCACCGAGGTACTCGACTGGTCCGACGCCCCCGTCGCCAAGTGGTTCGCCGACGGCGAGCTCAACGTCGCCTACAACTGCGTCGACCGCCACGTGATCGATGGTCACGGCGACCAGGTGGCCATCCACTGGGAAGGCGAGCCCGGCGACAGCCGCGACGTCACCTACTCCGATCTGCTCGCCGACGTCAGCCAGGCCGCCAACACCCTGACCGAACTCGGCCTCGTCTCCGGCGACCGCGTCGCGATCTACATGCCCATGATTCCCGAGGCCATCGTCTCGATGCTCGCGTGCGCCCGCCTCGGACTGACCCACTCCGTCGTCTTCGCCGGCTTCTCGGCCACCGCGCTGCGCTCGCGCATCGACGACGCCGAAGCCAAACTCGTCATCACCACCGACGGTCAGTGGCGACGCGGCAAGCCCGCTCCCATCAAGGACACCGTCGACGAGGCCGTGGACGGGGCCGCCGGCAGTGCATTCGAGAACGCTGCCGCGTCAGTCGAACACGTGCTCGTCGTCAAGCGCACCGACTCCGAGGTCTCGTGGACCGACGGACGCGACCTGTGGTGGCACGAGACCGTCGCGAAGGCGTCGAAAGAGCATGAGGCACAGCCCTTCCCGGCCGAGCACCCGCTGTTCATCCTGTACACCTCCGGTACGACGGGTAAGCCGAAAGGCATCATCCACACCTCCGGCGGCTACCTGACGCAGACCTCGTACACCCACCACAACGTCTTCGACCACAAGGCAGGCACAGACGTCTACTGGTGCACCGCCGACATCGGCTGGGTCACCGGACACTCCTACATCGTCTACGGCCCGCTCTCGAACCGCGCCACCCAGGTCGTCTACGAGGGCACGCCCAATTCGCCCGACGAGCACCGGCATTGGAACGTCATCGAGAAGTACAAGGTCTCGATCTACTACACCTCCCCCACCCTCGTTCGCACATTCATGAAGTGGGGCAAGGAGATTCCCGACGCCCACGACCTGAGCTCGATCCGCCTGCTCGGCTCCGTCGGCGAACCCATCAACCCCGAGGCGTGGCGCTGGTTCCGCGACGTCGTCGGCGGCGGCACCGCACCGATCGTCGACACCTGGTGGCAGACCGAGACCGGCGCGATCATGATCTCCCCACTGCCCGGCGTCACCTCCACCAAGCCCGGCTCCGCAATGACCCCGCTACCGGGCATCTGCGCCAAGATCGTCGACGACGACGCCAAGCCACTCGGCAACGGCGGCAACGGATATCTCGTCCTCGACGAGCCCTGGCCGTCGATGCTGCGCGGCATCTGGGGCGACATGGACCGCTACAAGGACACCTACTGGTCCCGCTACGCCGAAGAAGGCTGGTACTTCGCCGGTGACGGTGCCAAGTACGACGAGGACGGCGCACTCTGGGTCCTCGGCCGCGTCGACGACGTCATGAACGTCTCGGGCCACCGCATCTCCACCTCCGAGGTGGAATCGGCACTGGTCACTCATCACAGTGTCGCCGAGGCCGCGGTGGTCGGTGCCGCCGACGACACCACCGGTCAGGGCATCGTCGCATTCGTCATCCTGCGGGCCGGCGAGGAGAACACCGGCGACGCGTTGATCGCGGAGCTCAAAGCTCAGGTCTCCAAGGAGATCTCACCGATCGCCCGACCACGCGAGATCTCCATCGTGCCCGAGCTGCCGAAGACGCGATCCGGCAAGATCATGCGTCGCCTACTGCGCGACGTGGCCGAGGGCCGCGAACTCGGCGACGTCTCCACCCTCGTCGACCCCAAGGTGTTCGAGGCGATCAAGAAAGGCCGCTAGCGCTCAGCGCAGGTGAGCGGAAACTCGACCCCTGCTCCGAGTTTCCGCTCACGTGCGGCGCAGCCGCTCACACGCTGTCGAGCGACTGATCCCGTGTTTCTTTCATGATGATCAACGAGATCAGCGTCAACGCCGCGGCGATGGCGAGGTAGACGCCCACCCAGCCGACGCCGTAGCTGCTCACCAGCCAGGTGGCGATGAACGGGGCGACTGCGGCCCCGAGGATCGACGCGGTGTTGTACGAGATTCCCGAGCCCGTGTAGCGCACGTTGGTCGGAAACAGTTCGGGCAGAACGGCACTCATCGGTCCGAAAGTCAGACCCATCAGGCCGAGGCCGACGCACATGAACACCAACATCTTGCCTGCCGACGCGGACGCCGGATCTGCGAACCAGTGGAACGACAGTCCGAACATTACGATCGCCGTGGTGATGACGATGAGCGTGGGACGGCGGCCGTACTTGTCGGCGAGCAGTCCGGCGACCGGAATCAGAGCCGCGAAGAACAGCACGGCGATGAGCTGCAATTCCAGGAAGTCGGTGTACGGAATGGCCAGCTTGGGCCCGTTGACGTCGGAGACCTTGCCCGTTCCGTAGCTGACCACCCACGTGGTCATGATGTAGAAGAGCGTGTAGGTGGCGAGCATGACGAAAGTACCGATGATCAGCTGACGCCAGCTGGTCTTGAACACCTGAGCCAGCGGAGTCTTGACCTTCTGCCCACGCTCGACGGCCAACTTGAACACCGGCGTTTCCTCCAGCTTGAGCCGGACGTACAGCCCGATGATGACCATGATCGCGCTGAGCAGGAACGGGATTCGCCAGCCCCACGTCAGGAACGCGTGGTCGGTGCCGGAGTTCGCAGAATCGTAGCCCGTCGCGATGACGATGAGCAGGAAGATGCCGTTGGCGAAGAAGAAGCCGATGGGCGCGCCCAGCTGCGGGTACATCGCGGCCCAGGCTCGCTTGCCCGGCTTCGCGGTTTCCGTCGCCAGCAATGCTGCACCGCTCCACTCACCACCGAGACCGACGCCCTGGGTGAAGCGCATGATCGCCAGCAGGGCCGGTGCCCACAGACCCACCGCGGCGTACGTCGGCAACAAGCCGATCGCGAACGTCGCGACGCCCATCGTGAGCAGGGAGCCGACGAGGGTCGCCTTGCGTCCGATGCGATCACCGAAGTGGCCGAACAGAATCGACCCGACGGGCCGCGCGATGAACGCCAGACCGAAGGTCGCGAACGACGCCAGCAGCGCCGTGGTGTCGTTGCCCGCGGGGAAGAACAGACGCGGAAAGACGAGTACAGCGGCGGTGGCATAGATGTAGAAGTCGAAGAATTCGATGGACGTGCCGACCATCGAGGCGATCACGATGCGTGACCGCGGCACCTGAGGTGCGGGAATTGCGCCGTCGGGCGCGACGGCGTGTGCTGAACTCACGGATGCTCCTGAAAGGGGGAAGTTCCCTGCAAATTACCTGATGAACACCTGAGAATTTCACGACCCGGGCGTGTCCGGTGCCCGATCGCGCAAGATCGGCGAGTTTGCGGGAGGCGGTACCGAGGTACGCGTCCAAACGAGGGCCGAGCGTCGCTCGCCCTTCGCGGAACAGTTAATCTGCTACCCAGGCACTACTGTCGATACGATCTTCCGCACAACACCGAGCAGAGCGATTACAAGGGGTCGAGAGTTGAGCGTCAGCAATGACAAGGGATACGGAAACGGCGTCCCGAACACGATTTCATCGATACCTCTGACCGATGTCGATGCCCGCACCCCTGGTAGCGCCAGCATCGGAAACCTCGTCAAGGACGCCACCACCCAGGTCTCGACGCTCGTGCGCGCCGAAGTCGCCCTCGCCAAGGCCGAGGTCACCGGTGAGGTCAAGAAGGGTCTGCAGGGCAGCGTCTTCTTCATCATCGCCCTGACGGTTCTGCTGTTCAGCACCTTCTTCTTCTTCTTCTTCGCGGCCGAGCTGCTCGACGTGTGGCTCTACCGTTGGGCCGCATTCCTCATCGTGTTCGCGTTCATGGTGTTGGCTGCGGCGCTGTTCGGATTCCTCGGCTACCGCAGGGTCAAGAAACTGCGCAAGCCCGAGAAGACCATCGACTCGCTCAAGCAGGCGTCGACGGTGCTGCCGAACCAGCACGATTCCATCCCCGGGGTTCCCGGCTACAAGAAGTAGTAGCCCGGGCGAATCGAGCAGTATGAATCAGCCCGATCCGTCCACGGTCCGGTATCCGGGACAGTGGATCCATCGCGACATCCACGCCAACGGAATCCGGTTCCACGTCGTCGAGGTCGGCGAACATGCACCGGACGCACCGCTGGTGGTCCTGCTGCACGGCTTCGCCGACTTCTGGTATTCGTGGCGACACCAACTTGCCGCACTCGCTCGGTCCGGCGTCCGGGCAATCGCCGTCGACCTGCGCGGTTACGGTGACTCCGACAAGCCCCCACGCGGATACGACGGGTGGACACTGGCCGGCGATATCGTCGGACTGGTTCGCGCTCTGGGATACCCGCACGCCACCTTCGTCGGTCACGCCGACGGCGGTCTCGTCTGCTGGGCCAGTGCGGCGTTGCACCCCCGCTTGGTGAGCTCGATGGTGCTGATCAACGCACCGCACCCCATCTCGCTGCGGCGAGCGGTGTTGAAGGATTCGGCGCAACGCGCTGCGTTGCTACCGCATTTCGTTCGCTACCAGGTTCCGCTGCGCCCGGAGAGGCTGCTGACGCGCCGAGGCGGAGCTGCGGTGGGCGAGTTGATGAGCAGCCGCGCCGGGTCCGCGTGGAAGAACACCGAGGACTACGCCGACACCGCAGCCAAGATGAGCTCGGCCATCCGGATTCCGGGTGCTGCGCACTGCGCGCTCGAATATCAGCGCTGGGCATTCCGCAGCCAGTTCCGCGCCGAGGGACGCCGCTTCATGGCCGCCGTGGACGTACGTACCTCGATTCCCGTCGCGCAGATCAGCGGCGACCTCGACCCGTACGTGCTGCCCACCACCCTCGATCGCGATCGGCACTGGGCACCGGGACTGACGCGTCGAACAGTGCGTGACGTGGGGCATTACGTCCACCAGGAAGCACCCGACGTGGTGTCCGAGGAGATCCTGCGAGTCGTGCACGAAATCTGAACGCGCTCGATTACGCGCGGCGGTGGGTCACCGCATGGTGACGACGACCTTGCCGCTTCCCCGCTCGGCCACGGCGTGGGCGTCGGCGATCTGGGCGAACGGCAGAGTGTGGTCGACCCGGGGCAGATAGATTCCGCGTCGGCCCAGCTCGGAAGCGCGCTCCAACAACTGAGACTCGTTGCGAGCGTCGATCTTTCGCGCACCCAGACGTTCGGCACCCTCGGCGTCCAGGACGGTCACGACGCGGGCGGGGTCGCCCACCAACGTGATCAGGTCCTCCGGCAGAGATGACGGCGCCGTGTGCACAGCCGCGTCCACCCCGCCCGGCGCGAGGAGGGCGACCCGTTCGGCAAGCCCCGGACCATAGGTGGTCGGCCGTACGCCGAGGCCGATCAGATAGTCGTGATTGCGCGGGCTTCCGGTTCCGATCACCTCGGCCCCCGAATCCCTCGCGAGAACACTCAGGGCGGTGCCCACTGCTCCGGAAGCGCCGTCGATCAGTACGGTCTTCCCTTCCAGACTCCCGAAGACCTCGAGAGCCTCGATGACCGCGGATGCCGTGCTCGAAGCGAGCCCGGCGGCCGCAGCGTGCTCGATGCTCCAATCCGAGGGTGCACTGCTCCACGCGGTGAGTACTGCGTACTGCGCGGTGGTGTCACTGATCCCACCGACGCCGAACACGACGTCTCCGATCTGCGTACCCACAACCCCCGGTCCTACCTCGTCGACCACTCCGGCCGCGTCACGGCCGGGGATGGCGGGCAGATCGAGCGGCACCACATCACTCAACCGACCGGAGCGCAGCAGATAGTCGATGGGGTTGATGCTCGCGGCTCCGACCTCGATGCGAACGGTGTTCGCCTCCGCGTGAGGTTCCGGTGCGTCCTCGACCACGAGTATTTCGGGGCCACCGTAACGGTGGTATCGCGCTGCCTGCATCTGCTTCTCCGTACTACGCATCGGGTGCGAGATTACTTCCCGCGGAAAGCAATCTACCCGAGAATACTTTCCGTAGCAAGCAACGGTATCGTGTAACCCGTGTCCGATGCCCCGCACCTCTCGCCTCAGGAAGACCGAACCTGGTCTCTGCTCGTGGGAGTGATGATGTGGCTACCGGGCGCCCTCGATGCGTACCTCGGCCACGAGCACGGGCTCACACACGCGGAGTATCAGGTCCTGCGTTGGTTGTCGACGAGCGAGGAAAGCGACGTTCACATGACGCAGCTGGCCGCGGGCGCAGGCGTCACGCCCTCACACCTGTCGCGCATCGTGACCAGGATGGAAAAGAAGCTGTGGGTCACTCGACGAAGCGATTCCGAGGACGCACGACGAACATTGGCACGATTGACCGATGCCGGCTCGCAGGCGGTGGACCGCATCGAGCCCGGGTACGTGCAGCAAGTGCGCCGACGGGTGTTCGAGCACCTCGGCCCCGGCCGGATCGACCAGCTCGAGCAGCTGGCCGAGGCGATCCTGACCCCACTCAGACAAGATTGTGTACATCTGTTGCCCAGCCGGACTTCGCCAGGCCCTGACGACTAGACGACGCAGTCTCCGGTGCCGACCGGCACCGGGGCAGCGAAGCTCTGTGCAAGTTCGTCGGCGATCTCCGACGCGGTCAACACGAATCCGGTGTCGGGGTCGTCGACGGCAGCGCCGAACACGACTCCGAGTACTTCTCCGGACGAGTTGACCAGGGGTCCACCGGAATTGCCCTGCCGCACCGATCCGCGCACGGTGTAGACCTCACGCTGGATGGTTCCGGTGCGGTAGATGTCCGGCCCGCTGAGGTTGATGATCTCGCGGATTCGCGCCGGGCTCGCCGTGTACGGACCGCCGCCGGGGTAACCGAGCACGATGGCGTCGGTACCGGATTCGGCTGGCGTCGGGGCGAAGGTCAGCACCGGTGCCTGCAGCTGTGGAACACGAAGCACGGCAACGTCTTCCTCGGGGTCGAACAGCACGACGTCTGCGTCGAGCGGTCCGTTGGGCGAATCGACGGTCACCTCGGAGGTGCCGGCGACGACGTGCGCGTTGGTCATCACCAGATCGGATCCGACGACGAAACCGGAGCCTTCGAGAGCCTTCTGGCAGCTCGGTGCGATGCCGTTGATCTTGATGACACTCGATTGCAGTTGCACCGGAACAGGTCCCGCTGCGATACCGGAATCGGGCGCGGCGACCTCGGCGACCGGGGTGCGACCGAACGGTCCGATGACGTCCGGCAATCCGGAGGTGTCGAGCAACGCCGAGAATTCCTCGGGTACCTGCCGCAGCCAGTCGGGTGCCACCTGATCGACCTGACCGAGCACCGACGACCCGCGCACCGCACTGGCCACCTCGGGCTGCGAGGACGACGTCAGTGGAATGGCGAGCAGCCACGCAGCGGCGAGCACCGCCACCGCCTGCAGCCCGGCTCCGACCGTACTGTCGACGGATCGTGCTGCGCGCGAATGTATTCCGCTGCGCAAGGCCCGCCCTAGGACCATTCCGGCGACTTCACCGACGATCACCAACACCACGATCAGTGCGATACCGACGAACACCCGCGTCCGCGAACCGTCGACGTGTTCGAGCACGTGCGGTGCCACCAGAATGCCGGCAACGGCACCGAGGACGACCCCCAGAAACGCCAGCGCCGACGCCACCGCCCCCTGCCGCCATCCCGACGACGCCGCCAGCAGTGCGATGGCGATCACCGCGATATCGACCCACCCTGAACCTGTCACCGATCGAGCCTCGCTCCTACCGCAGTCAAGCTGGCCTCCAGATCGCGTATGTCCCCCGTGTCCCACTCGGGCTCCCAGCCCGATACAGCCAGCAGACCCGCCAGGATACCGCCCGTGAATCCCCACACCAGCATTCCCTGCACAGCGAACGCTGGGCCCTGGTAGCCCGCAGGGTGGCGCACCTGGAATCGATTGTCCGGATCGAGCAACTCGCGCAACGGAACTCGCACCACTCGCTCGGTCTCGCCGGGATCGACGACACGCACCGGGGTCGGCCGCTCCCAGTACGAGAGCACCGGAACCACATCGAAGCGCGAGGGCGGAACGTAAATTCCGGGCATCGTCGCCAGCGGGACGACGCCTGCCGGATCGAGCCCGGTTTCCTCCTGCGCCTCGCGAAGAGCCGTGCCGACCGGGCCGTCGTCGCCCGGATCGGTGGCTCCGCCGGGGAAGGCGATCTGCCCGCTGTGATCGCGCAGCGTCGACGCGCGCTGCGTCAGCAGGACGTCGGCGTCGGCGGGCAATCCACCGGGCGAGGTGGGATCCGCGGAGGCGGGGCCGCCGAACAGCACCAGCACAGCGGCGGACCGCGGTCGGTCGGACGGCGGTGCCTGACGCTGCAGCACGGGATTGATGCCGGTGGTGTCGGTCAGTCCGCCGGCCCTGCCTGCCACGTCGAGCATGCGTCCGAGCCAGTCGGGTGCGCTCACGAGTCGACTCCGAGGTTCACGCGTACGGCGTCGGCGATCTCGTCGACGCTACGGAAAGGTTGTGGCAGCACCTTGGCGACAGTGCCATCCGCAGATATCAAAACGGAAACGGGCAGCACGTTGGGTGCTCCGACGGCGGCGACGACGCGGCCGCCGCCGTCCTGAACGCCGGGCAGGGTGACGCCGTAATCGGTCAACCGAGTCAGGCCGTTGGCCTCGTTGGCGTCGTTGTGGACGGTCAGGACCTCGATCTTCTCGCCCGCCCGGTCGGCGTACTGCTGCAGATAGGGCAGCTCTTCGGCGCACGGGCCACACCAGTACGCCCAGATGTTGAGCAAAGCAGGGCGGCCCGCGAGTACCTGCCCGAGGTCGACGTACGAGCCGTCACCGATGCATTCGAGGGTGATGCCCGTCAACGGGCCCGCGGCGTTGCCCGACGCCGTGGGGCACGCGGCGAGACCGGCGTCCTGACGCAGTGGTGCGAGCGCCTCGGGAGTGTCGACTGCACGACGCTCGTCCGTGCTCGGTGTTCGCTGCCCGAGGCCGGGCGAATCCATGGGCTGCGCGGTCGGCTCTTCGCTCCGGGGCCACAGCGCGTAGACCATCCCGACCACCAGGATCAGAGCGACCAGTGACCACCGCAGGGCAGATTTGTTCACGGCACGATTCCGACGAGAGCGAGAAGGTGATCGGTTTCCGGGCCCTTCACCAACGCAGCTGCGGTTGCGGGGTCGGTCGGACCGGTCCCGAACGAGGGGCAGTCCTTGGCGAGGACGCACACCCCGCATGCGGGTGTACGGGCGTGGCAAACGCGTCGACCGTGAAAGATGACTCGATGCGAGAGCAGCGTCCACTCCTTGCGCTCGATGAGTGCGCCGACGGCGTGCTCGACCTTGACCGGGTCCTGTTCCTCGGTCCACTGCCAGCGCCGTACGAGCCGTCCGAAATGGGTGTCGACAGTGATTCCCGGAACATCGAAGGCATTACCGAGAACCACGTTGGCCGTCTTGCGGCCGATCCCGGGGAGTGTGACGAGGTCCTTCAGCGTCGCGGGCACCTCGCCGTCGAAGTTCTCCAGCAACTTCTGCCCGAGACCGATCAGCGAGTTGGCCTTGTTCCGATAGAAGCCCGTGGTGCGGATGAACTCCTCGAGTTCGGTCCGGTCGGCCTCGGGGTAATCACGGGCTGTGCGGTATCTCACGAACAGCGCTGGGGTGACCATGTTGACGCGCTTGTCGGTGCACTGCGCGGACAGGATGGTCGCGACGGCCAGTTCCAGCGGCGTGGTGAAGTCGAGTTCGCAGTACACATGCGGGAAGGCAGTGTTCAACGTCCGGTTCATTCGCCGAGCTCGACGCACCAGCCCGAGGTGCGTCTCCTCGCGTTTGCGCACGTCGGGGCGTTTCGGAGCTGTCGAATCCACTCCACAACTGTACGGACAAGAATGCGTAACGTTCCTCGCGGCAGCAGCGGACCGTGTTTGTATCGAGATCTTTTCGGTGTTAACTGGCCGGTATGCAAGGACTCGCCGTGGTGCTCTTTCCGGTACTACTCATGCTCTTCGCACTCGCGATGGAACGCGTCGAGTTTCGTCTGAGCAAGCTCGGCGTCCGGGAGCAAGAAGTACAGGAATTCCTCGATCAGGCGAGCAAGTCCGAGGTCGCCACTCTGGCGAACGAGGGCTTCCCGCACGCATTGGCCCGGTTCAACACCCGCAAACGCCGCCAGACCCCGCCGCGGACCATCGACACGCGCGACGGCCTGGCCGACCAACGAGCCAGTTGAGCGCGCGTTTCGTCCCATTGGTCGTAATTTGGATGAATTTCGGGTGAACGGGAACACACGCCCGAGTCCTCTGGCAACCTGTGGTGGCGTCGATCACTCGGTTTTCACCGACTCGAAGTAGACTCCCCTGAGGTAATTGTTGTGTTTGATCATCGGATCGGCGTCGACGCCTGAACTGCACCGCAGTTCGGTGCATGGCACGAACTGAGTACAAACGCTTTCGGTGGTGCGGGTTTCCGCGACACCGACATCCCAAAAGGAGCGCAAGTGGACGACGTCCTGGCACGGGCCGGCATCTTCCAAGGAGTCGAACCCTCTGCGGTTGCGGCACTGACGAAGCAGCTGCAGCCTGTCGATTTCCCCCGTGGGCACGTGGTGTTCAACGAGGGTGAGCCCGGAGACCGGCTCTACATCATCGTTTCGGGCAAGATCAAGCTCGGGCGACGCTCCCCCGACGGCCGCGAGAACCTGCTGACGATCATGGGACCGTCGGACATGTTCGGTGAGCTGTCGATCTTCGACCCCGGCCCCCGTACGTCCTCGGCCACCACGGTCACCGAGGTCCGCGCGGTCAGCATGGACCGTGCTGCGCTCAAGGACTGGATCGATCAGCGCCCCGAGATCGCCGAGCAGCTGCTGCGCGTACTGGCTCGCCGGTTGCGTCGCACCAACAACAACCTGGCCGACCTCATCTTCACCGACGTTCCCGGACGTGTCGCGAAGGCGCTGCTCCAGCTGGCCCAGCGCTTCGGCACCCAGGAAGCGGGATCGCTGCGCGTGACCCACGACCTGACGCAGGAAGAGATCGCTCAGCTCGTCGGTGCCTCTCGCGAGACCGTCAACAAGGCACTGGCCGACTTCGCGCACCGCGGCTGGCTGCGTCTCGAAGGCAAGTCCGTGCTGATCTCGGACTCCGAGCGGCTGGCACGCAGAGCTCGCTAGGCCGAGTTCCGTCGAGACAGCTGCTCGCTAGCTCTCGCGGAGGTAGGCCAGCTGCGTCTTGACCGACATCCGCGCAGCCGGCCACAACTTCTTGTCCACGTCGGAATAGACGTGCCGTACCACCTGCATCGGTTTCGCGTTCTCGCCGATCTCGGCGAGCGCCGAGCGAACCTGATCCAGCCGCTGCCGACGGTGGGCGCGATACGCTCGCGCCACCTCGGCGGTGTCCGGCAACTCCGGCCCGTGCCCGGGAAGTACCGTCTTCCCCGCACCGGCCGCCTCGAGCCGGTCCAACGACTGCAGATAGTCCGCGAGCGAACCGTCCTTCGGGTCCAGCACCGTCGTGCCGCGACCCAAGACGGTATCTCCCGTCAGGATCGCGTCGTCCAACACGAAACACACCGAATCCGCGGTGTGACCTGGCGTGTGCAGAACCTCGATACGCAGCCCGGCAGCCTCGATGACCTCGCCGTGGGCCAACGTTGCGCCGCCCCCGTGCAGGAACTTCTCCCCTACCGCACGCACCGGCGCCGCCGTCTTGCGGTGGAACCGCTTCAGTCCGCCGGTGTGATCCGCATGTCGATGAGTGACGAGCGTCAGCACCACCGTGCCCGACGCGGCGACGGCGTCGAGATGAGCTTTGTCCTTCGGCCCGGGATCGACGACGATGCATTCGTCCGACCCCGGTGCCTGCAGAATCCAGGTGTTCGTCCCGTCGAGCGTCATCTTGCCCGGGTTGTCGGCGAGCAGAACCGACGCGGTGGGCGTCACCTGCCGGAGAAGTCCGTACGCGGGATGCTGGGGGTTCGAGTCGGCCATGAAAGTACTGTAGGTCGCCTGCTCCACGCCGTGTCCAGGAGGACTACCGTCGATATTCATGAAGGTCGGACTCGTCGGAGCTGGGCCCTGGGCCCGTAAGACTCAAGCCCCCTCGCTACTCGCCCATCCCGCCATCGACTTCGCCGGAGTATGGGCACGCAGACCCGAAGCGGCAGCCGAGCTGGGGGCACCGGTCTTCGACTCGTTCGACGCCCTGCTGGGTGCCGTCGATGCGGTGGCGTTCGCGGTACCGCCGGCCGTGCAGGCCGGGTACGCCATCCGCGCGGTGCAGGCAGGCAAACATGTGTTGCTGGACAAGCCGATTGCCGCAACAGTGGCCGAGGCCGAGGAACTGGCCGCGGCAGTGACGGCCGCAGGCGTCCGCTCGATGGTGACGCTGACGCTCCGGTTCGCCCCGGAGACAAGGCAATTCCTCGACGCGGTCGCCGGGCGACCGTGGGCAGCGGGTTCGGGTACCTGGTTCTCCGGTGCCGTCCTCGGCGGGGCGTACGCGAACTCGCAGTGGCGACACGACGACGGGGCGATCCTCGACATCGGCCCACACGTGTTCGATCTGCTCGACGCCGCACTGGGAACCATTGCACGCGTTGCCTACTCGCACCGTGAGGTGGCGTCGGACAGTTGGACCGTGGTGCTCGAGCACGAGGGCGGTGCAACGAGCACCGTGCAGTTGTCGCTGCGGACGCCGATCATGCCGTCCCTGATGCGGATCGAGCTCAGCGGCACCGACGGAGTCGAGACCCTCACCGACCGCTCGACCTCGTCGACCGACTGCTTCGCCGTCCTGCTGGACGAATTCCTCGAGTCGGTCGACAAGGGTGTCGATCACGAATGCTCGGTACACCGAGGCCTACACCTGCAGAAAGTGATCAGTGCGGCTGCGCCCCAGTGACATGTGCGGCTGCGCCCCAGTGACATGTGCGGCTGCGCCCCAGTGACATGTGCGGCTGCGCCCCAGTGACATGTGCGGCTGCGCCCCAGTGGCGTGGTTGAGTGCCCCACAGGGCACCTAGCCACACCACTGCGCGTCAGCGCAGTTCGACGATGAGCTCCACTTCCACCGAAGCACCGAGTGGCAGTTCGGCGACACCCACGGCCGAGCGCGCATGCTTGCCCGCATCGCCGAAGATCTCACCGATGACGTTCGACGCCCCGTTGATCACCCCGGGCTGGCCGGTGAATCCCGGAGCGGAGGCCACGAAGCCGACCGCCTTGATCACTCGGGCCACCGAATCGATGCCGACGAGCGCGTGCACGGCGGCGAGCGCATTCAGGGCGCAGAGGCGCGCCGCTGCGGTGGCGTCCTCAGCGGTGACGTCGCCGCCGACCTTGCCCACCGACGTCAGGTTTCCGTCCACGATCGGCAACTGGCCGGAGGTGTGGACGAGCGAGCCCACCTGCACCGCCGGGACGTACGCCGCCAGCGGCGGGACGACGTCGGGCAGCTCGATGCCCAGCTCGGACAGTCGTTCGCTCCAATTCGCCACGCGCGCTCAGACCTTCGGGCGCTTGAAGTACGCGACCAACGTGTCTCCGCCGTTGGGTCCCGCCATGATCGTGACGAGCTCCCAGCCCTCGGAGCCGTAGTTGTCGAGAATCTGCTTGGTGGCGTGAATCAGGACCGGCGCGGTGAAGTACTCCCAGATGATCTTTTCGCTCATGACTGTTGAGCCTATCGTTCGGTTCCACCGATGCGGTGCCGGAACTACAGTCGTCGCATGGATCGGCTCGATATCAAGGACGCCATCTATCACTTCGCGCGTGACCGCGGTGATTCTCGGGACCAGTTCTCCCTGACGGCGTTCGACTCGGTCGAACGCCCCGCGCCCTCGTTCGACGAGATCGTCGCCCACGTGGAGGCCCGCGCACCGCTGGTCCCCGGCCTGGGACTGCGGCTCCGGGAGGCGCCACTGAATCTGGACTACCCGCGATGGGTACCCGATACGTCCCCGCTGTCCGAGCGGATGTCGGATCACGACCTCGGCGGTGCGCCCTGGGCCGACTTCGAGATCTTGATGGGCGACCTGCTCCGCACTCGTCTCGATCTCCGAGAGCACTCCTGGCACCTGCACGTGGTCCGTGGAATCGGTTCTGCTCCGCTGATGCAGGGTGCGGTGACGGTGGTGATACTGCAGGTCGGGCACGCCCTGACCGATGGGCTGGGCGTATCGAGGATGGTTCGAGCACTGTTCGAGCCAGTGTCCGCGACAGGTGCGGCTCTATCACCGGAGACCGAGCCCAAGCGAGAGAACGCCGTCGTCAGCACTCTCGGTGCGGTGGTGCGCGCACCGGTCGATCTCGTTCGATCGCGGTGGGAGGCCCGTCGAGCTGTTCGCGCGTACCGGGGGTCGCAGCCCGGCCCGCCCTCGGTGCCGGCCACGGCGCTGAACCAGGCCGTGGGGCCGTATCGAGTCGTTCGCATAGTGCCGATGCAGAAGACGGAAGTCCGCGCGGGTGCCGCGTCGGTCACGGTGTCCGCTCTGTGTGCCGTCGGCTCGTGCCTCGACCAATATCTCGGCGACGGCGACGGCGACGGCGACGAGCCGCTGTCCGCGACCGGAGGCACCGTCGCGGCGTTCGTCCCGATGGCCCTACCGCGCGACGTGGAGTGGCCGGCAGCGAATCGAGCGGTGGTCGGAACGGTCGACCTCCACGTCGGAGAACCCGATATCGCGAAGCGAGCCGAGCTGATCACTCGGTCGCTCGCGGCCGAACGAGCCAGGGTGACGGCTGCACCGTTGCTCCGCGTCGCGCGCGCGGACGAGCGAGTGCCTGCACCGATCGTCCGGTTCGTGCAGGGACGCCGATTCCGACAACACGACCGCTCTCCGTCGCACGTCGGTGCCCAGACGACCGTCGTCAGTGTCGACCGTGGCCGCGCGGACCTCGAGCTGTATGGTGCCGTCGCGCGTTTCTCGGCAGGCTTTCCGTTCCTCGAAGACGGCCGGTGTCTCAATCACGGAATCTTCGGCCTGGGCGACGTGGTGACGATCGCGATGGTCGCCTGTCCCGACGCAGTACCGAATCTCGACGCGTACACCCAGGGATTGGTCGACCGACTCCGCCGACACTCCGAGCAGAGTTAGACACTTCGGTCGGACGCCCGGGGACGACCTCTATATGGTCGGGGTGTGGGCATAGCGAACGAAGAGGGATGGCCGGCGAAGGCAGATGCCGCGCGGCTGCATTTCGTATCCGGTAAGGGCGGGACCGGCAAGACGACGGTCGCTGCCGCATTGGCACTGGCGCTCGCAGCCGGTGGTCGACGGGTGTTGCTGGTAGAGGTCGAGGGCAGGCAGGGCATCGCGCAGCTGTTCGACGTGCCGCAGCTTCCGCCCAAGGAGACACGCGTCGCCTCGGCGGACGGCGGCGGCGAGGTCTACGCACTGGCCATCGACATCGAAACCGCGTTCCTCGAATACCTCGAGATGTTCTACAACCTCGGCTTCGCCGGCCGCGCGATGCGCAAGATCGGCGCCATCGAGTTCGCTACGACCATCGCACCGGGTCTGCGCGACGTGTTGCTGACCGGCAAGGTCAAGGAATGTGTGGTGCGGACCGACAAGAAGGGCAACCGGGCCTACGACGAGATCGTCGTCGACTCGCCGCCGACCGGACGCATCGGAAACTTCCTCGACGTCACCAAGGCCATGGCCGACCTGGCCAAGGGCGGACCGGTTCGTTCGCAGAGCGAGGGCGTGGTGCGGTTGCTGCACTCGGCCGACACCGTCGTGCACTTGGTGACACTGCTCGAGGCGCTGCCGGTGCAGGAGACGGCCGACGCGGTGCGTGAGCTAGAGGCGGCAGATCTTCGACTCGGCGCGGTCATCGTCAATCGCACCGAACCGACCTACCTACCGGCCGAGTCGCTCGAGGCCATCGCCGAGGGCGAGATCGATGCCGTCGCCATTCAGGACGGTCTCGCCAAGACCGGAATCACGTTGTCCGAGGCGGACTTCGCGGGGTTGCTCACCGAATCGATCGAGCACGCGGCAACGCTCTCGGCTCAGGTGGAGAGCGCAACCACGCTCGACGAACTCGACGTCGCGCGGATGTCGCTGCCGATGTTGGCCGATGGTGTCGATCTCGGCGGGTTGTACGAGCTCGCCGCCAAGCTTGCAGAACAGGGTGTCCGATGACTCGATCAGTAGCAACCGAACTCGATGTCGACCGCATCCTGACCGATCCCACGTCGCGGATCGTCGTCGTCTGCGGGGCCGGCGGAGTCGGCAAGACCACCACCGCGGCTGCGATGGCGCTGCGCGCTGCCGAGCAGGGTAGGCGGGTGGTGGTGCTGACGATCGATCCGGCCCGTCGCCTGGCTCAGGCTCTCGGTCTCGGCGATCTCGACAACAGCCCGCAGCCGGTGAAGTTGGGTGCCGGTGCCAAGGGTGAACTGCACGCGATGATGCTGAACATGCGACGCACGTTCGACGAGATGGTCATCGAGCACTCGACGCCGGAGAAGGCCGAGCAGGTGCTGGCCAATCCGTTCTATCAGACTGTGGCGTCGTCGTTTTCGGGCACGCAGGAGTACATGGCGATGGAGAAGTTGGGGCAGTTGTCCCTGGACTCGTCGTGGGATCTGATCGTGGTGGACACTCCGCCGTCGCGCAATGCACTGGACTTCCTCGATGCACCGCAGCGACTCGGCTCGTTCCTCGACGGCCGGTTCATCCGGCTGCTCACCGCTCCCGGCCGCGGCATCACCCGCGTGGTCACCAGCGCGATGAGTTTGGCCATGCGCGGCGTCTCCACCGTGATCGGTAGCCAAATGCTGTCCGACGCATCAGCTTTCGTGCAATCACTGGATTCCATGTTCGGCGGGTTCCGCGAGCGGGCGACGCGTACCTACCAGCTGCTTCGCGAGGACGGCACCAGCTTCCTCGTCGTCGCTGCCGCAGAACCCGACGCGCTGCGCGAGGCGGCCTTCTTCGTGGAGCGCTTGTCTGCGGAGAAGATGCCCCTGGCCGGGTTGGTGGTGAACCGAACGCACCCGACGCTGTCGTCGGTGCAGGCGGATCACGCCGCGACGGCGGCCGATCTACTCGATCGGATCGACGACCCGGGTGCGGATCTGACCGCCGCTGTCCTCCGGATCCACGCTCAGCGCGCCGTCACGGCAGCGCGTGAGGTGCGGTTGCTTCGCCGGTTCACCGGTGCGCACCCCCGCGTGCCCATCGTCGGTGTTCCGTCACTGCCGTTCGAGGTCTCCGACCTCGCCGCGCTGCGTGCAGTGGCCGATCAGCTGACTCGCAAAGGCTGAATCGGCCCTGCCCGGCAGGCGACTAGATGGCTGCTTGCTGCTGACGCTGGGTCTCGAAGAACTCGGACCAGGAGTCGACCTCGGGGTGCTGCTTGAGCAGCGCCCTGCGCTGGCGTTCCGTCATGCCGCCCCAAACACCGAACTCGACTCGATTGTCGAGGGCATCCGCACCGCACTGCATGAGTACCGGGCAGTGCCGGCAGATGGTTGCGGCCTTGCGCTGCGCTGCACCCCGGACGAAGAGCTGGTCCGGGTCAGTGCCCTTGCAACGGGCGTGCGACACCCAGGCGATGCGTGCCTCGGCTTCTTCTACATCGAGTCGCGTCGGCGCGGTTGTCGTGTGCATGCGGATACCCCTTTGCGTTGCGGACGTCCTCGCTGGACGTCCCGGAGGCTCGAAGCAGTTTGTACCTCGTCAGGCGAAGCACAAATTCTAGGAGCTGCCCCACATTCATTATCAAGTGTTATGCGAATCACACCGTGCTCATAATTTAGGTAAAGCGAGCCCCGAATGCAAGACGGCGGGGTCACATTTCTGGTACGGCCGTCCCGAGCAGGGGCGCAGCACACGGCGCATGCAGGCCTCTGCCGGTCCGAGCCACACCCACGTACGCTGTGCTCTGTGTCAGTTGGAAAAACCGTGGCGAAGCTCGCCGGATGTTCAGCACTCGCCGGTGCATTGCTCGCCGGCGTGATGTTCCCCTTGGCCGGTGGGTTCGGGTACGCCTCCAACCGCGCCGCCGATACCGTCGACAACGTCTCGGCCGAGTTGGTGGAGGGCGCAGTGCCTGCCGTCTCGACGATGACGGACGTCAACGGCAATCCCATCGCCTGGCTGTACGAGCAGCGTCGATTCGAAGTGCCGAGCGACCAGATCTCCAACGAGATGAAGCTCGCCATCGTCTCGATCGAGGACCGCCGCTTCGCCGAACACCAGGGCGTGGACTGGCAGGGCACGCTCCGTGCGTTCCTGACCAACACCACCAGCGGGCAGGTCGAGCAGGGCGCATCCACCATCGATCAGCAGTACGTGAAGAACTACCAGCTGCTCGTGGTGGCCAAGACCGACGCCGAGCGCCGAGCGGCCATCGAGACGACGCCCGCTCGCAAGATCCGCGAGATCCGCATGGCGTTGACGCTCGACAAGGAACTGACCAAGGACGAGATCCTCACCCGGTACCTCAACCTCGTTCCGTTCGGCAACGCGTCCTTCGGCATCCAGGACGCCGCCCAGACCTACTTCGGTATCGATGCGAGCCAGCTCAGCGCCGTCCAGGCCGCGATGCTCGCAGGCATGGTGCAGTCCAGCTCCGCACTCAACCCGTACACCAACGAGGAGGGCGTGCTCGAGCGCCGGAACACCGTGCTCGACACGATGATCCAGAACCTCCCCGAACGCGCCGACGAGCTCGCCGCGCTCAAGTCCGAGCCGCTCGGTGTGCTGCCCGTTCCCCAGACCCTGCCCCGCGGATGCATCGCGGCAGGCGACCGCGGATTCTTCTGCGACTACGCACTGCAGTACCTGGCCGAGGCGGGAATCAGCCAGGAACAGATCGACAAGGGCGGGTACCTCATCCGCACGACGCTCGACCCCGCGGTACAGAACTCCACCAAGGCCGCTCTGGTGGAGAACACCAGTCCGAACCTCGACGGCGTCGCCACCGTCATGAACGTCGTCGCGCCGGGCCAGGACCAGCACCGAGTTCTCGCCATGGGCAGCAGCCGCACCTACGGCCTCAATGCCGACGACGACGAGACGGTGCAGCCACAGCCGCACTCGCTGGTCGGCAACGGTGCGGGCTCGATCTTCAAGATCTTCACCACCGCCGCGGCGATGGAGCGCGGACTGGGAACCAGCGCGACGCTGCAGGTGCCCAGGCGCGTCGAGGTCAAGGGCGTCGGCGACGGCGGTGCACGGAACTGCCCGGCAGCGACCTACTGCGTCGAGAACGCGGGCAACTACCCGGCGTCGCTGTCCATCACCGACGCGTTGGCGCAGTCCCCCAACACCGCCTTCGTCAAGCTGATCGAGTCGGTCGGCGTCACCCCGACCGTCGACATGGCCGTTCGCCTGGGCCTGCGGTCGTACAACGACCCCGGCTCGTCGGGCACCGACCAGTCCATGGCCGATTTCCAGAAGGATCAGAATCTCGGCTCGTTCACCCTCGGACCGACCTGGGTGAACCCGCTGGAGCTGTCCAACGTGGCTGCCACCTTGGCCTCGGGTGGCATGTGGTGCCCGCCCACCCCCATCGACTCGATCTTCGACCGCGACGGTAAGCCCGTTCCGGTTGCTCACCAGGCGTGTGAGCAGGTCGTCGAGCCCGGACTGGCGAACACCCTCGCCAATGCCATGAGCAAGGACGATCAGCCGGGCGGCACCTCCGCCGCAGCGGCCGGCTCCGCCGGCTGGACCCTGCCGATGGCAGGCAAGACCGGCACCACCGAGTCGAACAGGTCGTCCGGCTTCCTCGGGTTCACCAACAACTACGCCGCCGCCGTGTACACGTACGGCGACTCACCGACGCCGAGCGAGATCTGCTCGTTCCCGCTGCGGCCATGCAGCTCGGGCAACCTGTACGGCGGTAACGAGCCGGCTCGAACGTGGTTCGACGCCATGACACCGATCGCCACCAACTTCGGACCCGTCGCGTTGCCACCCGTCGACCAGAAGTACGTCCGCGGCTCGGCCAACGGCCAGGTACCCGACGTGACCGGCCAGAGCCAGTCGTCGGCGACATCGACTCTGCAGGGCGCAGGCTTCCAGGTGACGGTGGCCACCACGGCCGACCAGGCGGCTCGCGGCACCGTGGTGTCGACGTCCCCGTCAGGTTCGGCGGTCCCCGGATCGAACATCACGATCTACGTCAGTGACGGTTCGGTTCGACCTGCTCCGGCTCCGGCACCCGCGCTGCCGAACATCCAGATCCCGGACCTACCGCCGGGCATCCAGATTCCGGCGATCCCTGGGATCACGGCACCTCGCTGAGCGGCTCCGCCGCATGTGAGTGGAACCTAGTAGTCCACTACGAGGTTCCACTCACATCGATTGTCACAGGCGGTCTTTGACAGCCTTCGACAGTCGCGATCCGTCGGCCTTGCCTGCGGCGAGTCCCGACGCGATCTTCATGACCTGACCCATCTGCTTCATCGCCGGTCGCTCCCCGAGGTCTTCGGCGACCTGGGCGATCGCGGTGTCGACGATGCTCGCCAATTCCTCGTCGGTCAAGGGCGTGGGCAGGTACTCGTCGATGATCTGCGCTTCGGCGCGCTCGTTCGCAGCGAGTTCGCCGCGGCCGTTCTGCGTGTAGATCTCGGCCGATTCGCCGCGCTTCTTCGCTTCCTTGGCAAGCACTTTGAGAACGTCGTCGTCGGTCAGATCGTGGGCCTCCTTGCCGGAGACCTCCTCGGTCTGGATGGCGGCGAGAATCATGCGCAGCGTTGCCAGGCGAAGCTTGTCCTTCGCCTTCATCGCTGCGGTGAGGTCGGTTCGGAGGCGGGCCTTGAGTTCGGACATGGCGGAAACGCTACGCGGCGCAGTCCTCGGCTCGCACGTCCATATCCGGTTGCTGCCGTATCGTGGATGAGGTGTCCGCACAATTCAGTCCCTCGTTTCTCAGCACGTCGACGCAACTGCGCAGTGCCTCCACACAACTGCGCAGTGCCTCCTCGCAACTGCGCTCCGCCGCAGAGCAGGCGCGCGACGCCGTCAGAGCAGCACCGTTGAAGAGTTCCGTGATCGGAACGGCGGGCGCGGCGGCGTTGGGTCTCGGATACGCCACACTCATCGAACGCAATGCGTTCACGCTGCGTGAGACGTCGATGGCGGTGCTCGAGCCGGGTTCGGCGACGCTGCGCGTACTCCACATCAGCGACCTGCACATGATGCCCGGACAGCGGATGAAGCAGAACTGGTTGCGTGAACTGGACCGCCTCGAACCCGATCTGGTCGTCAACACCGGAGACAATCTCTCGCACCAGCGCGCCGTGCCCAGCGTCGTGCAGGCGTTGGGGCCGCTGCTGGCTCGGCCTGGCCTGTTCGTGTTCGGTAGCAACGACTACTTCGCGCCCAAGCCGAAGAACCCGTTCAAGTACTTCGACAAGAACCACAAGCGCACCACCGGCGACTCGTTGCCGTGGCGCGACCTGCGGGCCGCGTTCTCCGAGCGGGGCTGGCTCGACGTGACGCATGTGCGTCGCGAGCTCGAGGTGGCCGGGGTACGGATCGCGTCGGCGGGCGTCGACGACCCACATCTGAAGCGCGACCGCTACGACACCATCGCGGGGCAGCCCAATCCGCTCGCAGACCTGCGCCTGGGCATCACGCACTCCCCGGAGCCGCGAGTGCTGGACAAGTTCGCTCAGGACGGTTACGACCTCGTCCTCGCCGGGCACACCCACGGCGGCCAGCTGTGCCTTCCGTTCTACGGCGCGCTGGTGACGAACTGTGAGATCGATCGTTCGCGGGTCAAGGGCCCGTCCAAGTGGGGCGCGCACACCCAGCTGCACGTCTCGGCAGGCATCGGAACGTCGCCGTACGCGCCTGCGCGGTTCTGCTGCCGCCCCGAGGCCACCCTGATCACGCTGACTCCGGCCCCGAGAACGGGTCCGAAAAACGTCTCCGACGAGGGCGTTTCGCGTTCCGAGGCAGTCGTGAGTTAGACTTCTCCAGCGGTACACGGGGTGTGGCGCAGCTTGGTAGCGCGCTTCGTTCGGGACGAAGAGGTCGTGGGTTCGAATCCCGCCACCCCGACAGTTGGACCACGAAGAGGGACCCATTCGATTCGATCGAATGGGTCCTTTTTTTCACGCGGTGGACGGCTACTGTGAGTCGACTCTGTCGACCCCGAGCGAACGGATCTCACGACCCATGCCGACCCCCACCCGCGTACACGTCAAGCACCGGTTCGTCTCTCCCCCCGAGGTCGTCTTCGCGGCGTTGTCGGAGCACGAGAACCTCGGCCCGCTCTTCATGGCGAAGATCGGCCGCGTTCGGGACGGTGACACCTCCCGCAACGGCGTCGGGTCGACGCGCAGCCTGAAGCTGGGTCCGCTTCCCGCGTTCGAGGAAACCACGATCACCTCCGAGCCCCATTCGCTGATCGAGTACCGCATCACCAAGGGCGGCCCGCTACGCGGCCACTGGGGCGTGCAGAAGTTCACCCCCACCGCCGACGGCGGCACCGAGCTCGACTACACGATCGGATTCGATGCACCCGTCCCCGGCCTCGCCGCGATCGTCGGTAAAGCACTGACGTCGAGCATCTCGAAGAATCTGTCGACCCTGGCTCCGTAGCGCCGCCACCCGGCGGCAAGTCATACCCGAGTAGGACACCGGACATACTCGGGACCGACGATTCTCGCCGCCGAATGCGGGACCGTCGAGGCATGGACATCGTCAGAACTCACAGCCTCGGCAAGCGCTACGACACCCATACCGTCGTCGACGACGTGAACCTTCGCATTCCTGAGGGCTGCGTCTACGGCTTTCTCGGTCCGAACGGATCGGGCAAATCGACGACCATGAAGATGTTGCTGTCCCTGATCCGACCGACCTCCGGCGAGGTGGAGATCCTCGGGAAGCCGATGAATCACGAGACCCGCCGCGGAGTGCTCTCGCACATCGGTTCACTCATCGAAGCTCCACCCGGATACGGCCATCTCACGGGTGCGGAAAACCTTCGCATCGTGCAACGCTCGCTCGGATTGCACGCCGAACAGATCGACCGGGCGGTGGCCACCGTCCGGCTGCAGGAGCACCTCGACAAGAAGGTGAAGAACTACTCACTGGGGATGAAACAGCGCCTGGGCATCGCGATGGCGCTCGCGCGCGAACCACGACTTCTGATCCTGGACGAGCCCACCAACGGCTTGGACCCGGCGGGCATCGAAGAGATCCGCGGCCTGCTCCGCCATCTCGCCGAACACGGCGTGACAGTGATGGTCTCGAGCCATCTGCTCGGCGAGATCGACAAGACGGCGAACATGCTGGGGATCCTGAGCCAGGGGCGCTTGATCTTCCAAGGCACCCGCGACGAGCTGTTCGCCGCCGCCACTCCGGATGTACTCATCGACGTCATCGATCCAACCTGCGCGCGTTCGGTTCTGCAACAGCGTATTTCGGTCGAGGTCGAGGATCACACGCTGAGGCTGTCCGGCATCGACGATCGAGGTGCCGCACAGGTGGTGGCAGAACTCGTCGGCGCGAACGCAGGCGTCTACGGCGTTCGGCGCGACGATCAGTCGCTCGAAGACGTATTCATGAATCTGACGAAGGGTGGCCGATTGTGACGACCGTACGCAACGAGTTCGCCAAACTCAGGCACCTGCACATCGGCGCGATCGCCACATTGTTGGTCGCCGCAATCGTCGGGTTGACCTTCGTCGGGGCTCTCACCGCAACAGCGTCGAAGGATTCGACCACGGTCTCCTGGGCACTGCCACTGGCCGGGCTGTCCCTTGCCGTCCCCATCGCATCCCCGCTGCTGATCACCGTGATGGCAAGCCGCACAATGGAAGTCGAGCATCAATCCAACGGCTGGCTGCTGAACCGGACCACTGGAGCCGGCCGCGGAGCCCTCGTGCGCGCGAAGCTCGTCTCGACGGGCCTCGTCGTTGCCGGCGCGACGGTGGCGGCCAGTGCTGGAGGTGTATTTCTGGGAACCGCCATCGGAGTGACCCAACCCTTGCCTGCCGCCCTGTGGTTGGGCTATACGGCGGCGGCGGTGACGATCAACCTCGTGATACTCGCTGTGCACCTGCTGATCTCAGCGCGAGTGGACAACCAACTGGTCGCGCTGGGAATCGGCATCGTGGGTACCGTCATCGCGATCTGCGCCTCCGGATTTCCCTCCTGGGCAGCACACTTGACGCCGTGGGGCTACTACTCCTTGGCGTCTGCCGCCGACTACCGAGGCGAACAGGTGGTGACGCTGAACCCGTCCTACGCCAGCATCGCAGCCCTCGCAGTTGTCGGGGCAGTGTCGTTCTGGCTCAAGACCGTTCGACTCGATCGACAGGAGGTACGAGCATGAATGCGTTCTCGGCCGAAATGATCAAGCTCAGGCGCTCGCAGGCATGGGCGGTCGTCGTTCTCCTTCCGCTGATCATCGCGGGGGTCGGAACCTTCAACACGATCGCGTCGGGCGCAGAATTGGCAGAGGGATGGCGCACATTGTGGTTGCGCACAGTCGTGTTCTGGGGCTTGTTCCCACTCGCACTCGGAGTTGCGGTACTGGCATCACTGGTTTGGAAATCCGAACACCGAGGCGGGAATTGGAATGCCCTGATGAGTGGGCCGGTTCCGTCGGCGCGCATCGTGATCGCCAAGACCGCGGTGGTGGCAACACTGACCGCGGCCATGAACATCGTCATGCTGGCAGCCGTCGTTGTTCTCGGCAAGGTGGTCTTCTCGCTCGACGGAACGCTCCCCTCCGAGCTCCTCGCGACCGGTGCGCTGATAGTGGTGGGGTCACTACCGGTCGCGGCACTGCACACCGCTCTGTCGATGGCTGTCAGGTCGTTCGCGGTGCCGATTGCCATCGCTCTCGTCGGGGCCGGTATGTCGGTGTTCCTCCTCACCGCCGAGGTGACCGGGGCGATCTTCGTGCTGCCCTATGCACTGGCCACTCGCGCAACCCAGTTGACCTCCGGAACTTTCGGTGACTCGGGTTCGCTGACCACCGGAGCCGCACTGTCGGTCCTGACGGCCATGGCGCTGCTCACTGTCTCGGTTGTCGCATCGGCCGGCAGGGCGCTCGACCGCAAGGACATTCACGTCCAGTGACAGCTCGAGGCCCCGATCGGATGCTCTCGATCGGGGCCTCGTGGAACGTCGGGTCAGCTGGACGCAGCGCGCAGTTTCTCCAACAGCGGGCCGGCAGCCTCAGCGAGGAAGCGCTCCTGGGTCTCGTCGCCCACCTGCACGAGTGCGATGTCGGTGTAGCCGGCCTCCCAGTACGGCTTCACGGCCTCGACGATGGCGTCCAGGTCCGGTCCACACGGAATCGTCTCGGCCACATCTTCTTTGCGTACGAACTTGGTGGCTCCGGCGAAACCGGCCGTCGTCGGCAGATCGGCGTTGACGGCCCAGCCACCGGCGAACCAGCGGAAGCGATCGTGCGCGCGATCGACGGCCGCGTCCTTGTCCGGATCCCAGGAGATCGGGATCTGTCCGATGGACCGCGCCGGGCCCTCGTGGTTGTCGGACCATGCCTTGACCAGATCGGCGTCGGGCTCGGTGGCGATGAGGTGGTCGCCGTACTCGGCGAACCGCGCGACGGCCTTCTCGCCACCGGCTGCGATGCCGATGGGCACGCCGCCCTCGGGCAGGTCCCAGATCCGGGCGGAGTCGACGCGAAAGTGCTTGCCGTCGTAGGTGACCAAGCCACCGGAGTGCAATGCCCTGATGATCTCGAGCGCCTCGACGAACATGTCCTGCCGCTTGTCGATGGACGGCCAGCCCTCGCCGACGACGTGCTCGTTCAGGTTCTCACCGCTGCCGAGGCCGAGGGTGAAGCGTCCGTCGGCCAGAATTTGCAGCGTGGCGGCCTTCTGCGCGACGACGGCCGGGTGGTACCGGATGATCGGGCACGTCACGTATGTCATCAACTCGACGCGTTCGGTGGCCTGAGCCACCGCACCCAGCGTCGTCCATGCGTAGGGCGAGTGACCCATCGACGAGAGCCACGGCGAGTAGTGGTCGCTGGCGACCTCGAAGTCGAAGCCGACCTTCTCGGCTCCGACGGCGTACTGCACCAGCTCCTTCGGGCCGCTCTGCTCGGTCATCAACGTGTATCCGAAATTGGTCATGCTGTTCTCCTAAATTGTTGCGACGGAACCGGCGTCGACTCGGTAGTTCGATCCGTTGACGAAGGACGCGCGGTCCGAACACAGGAACGTGATCACCGAGGCGACTTCCTCGGGCTCGCCACGGCGTCCGAGCTCCATGTACGGACGCTCCTCGTCGAGGAAGCTCTCGATGGCACCGTCGCGGTCGGTTCCCTTCTCCTCGGCGCGCTTGTCCATCATCGCGTCGGTCATCGGGGTGTGAATGAACGCGGGAGAGACTGCATTGACCAGCAGTCCCTCGGACGCATAGCTGCGCGAGAGCCCCTTGGCGAGGGCCAGCACGCCGGCTTTGGCTGCGCAATAGGGCAATTCGTCGTCGTACGGCTGCACGGCGTCCTCGGAGGTCAGCAACACGATGCGTCCCCAGCCACCGCGGCGGAGTGCGGGCAGAAATGCTCGCAGTAGCCGGACCGGTCCCATCAGGTCGATGTCGAGGGTGGAACGCCACCCCTCCTCGTCGATCTCGTGGAACAGCCCCTGCGCTCCGGTCACTCCCGAGGACTGGACGAGAATGTCGATGTCGCCCACTGCCTGCTGCGTCCGTGCTGCCAGGTTCTCGACCGCGTCGGTGTCGGTCACGTCCGCGGCGAACGCGAACAACTGCCCCTCCGCTGCGCCGAGTTTCGCTGCGGCCTCGTCGAGAAAGGTCTGATCCTTGTCGCTGATCACGACGCGAACCCCCTCGGCCAGCAGCATTTTCGCGGTGTGCCAGCCGATACCGGAGTCTGCTCCGGTGACCAGTGCTGTCCTACCGTTGATTCCCAAATCCATCGAATTCCACCTTGTGTATGAGAGTGCGGTCAGGCTGTGGCGTCGTGCGAGCGCGCAATGGTCAGCGCCGCATTCACCAGGGCCAGGTGGCTCAAGCCTTGTGGGAAGTTACCCAGAAACGATCCATCCGAAGCATCGATCATTTCGCTGTACAAACCGACGTCGTTGGACAGCTCCACCAGTTGGTCCATCAGAGCTGCGGCTTCATCGTCTCGGCCGACGCAGGACAGCGCCGATACTCGCCAGAACGCGCAGGCCACGAAGGTCACCTCTTCCTTCGAGACCCCGCTGTAGCGGTACATCAACGGACCGGCACCGAGTTCTTCGACGAGCGCATCGATGGTGGACGAAAGACGTTCTCCCCGATCGAAATCCATCTCGGCCGCGAGCAGTACCGACGCATCGAGACCGTCGGCACCCGGGTACGCGAGGTAGGCCTGCCGCTCGTCCGACCAACACTCGGTCTCGATGTAGAGCCGGATGCGTTCCTTCTCGGCCTTCCATCGATCCGGTATCCCCGGGATCTCGCCTGCTTCTGCCAGGTGCACGGCGCAGTCCAGCGCCTGCCAGCAACCGAGCTTGGAGCTGGTGTAGTGCTGTTCGTCCTCGAGCTCCCAGATCCCCGCGTCCTTGCGCTGCCACGAATCGCAGGCCTCGTCGGCGATGGCGGCCAGCAGGCGCCCCGTCTGCGCGTCCAGAATGTTCCCCGCGTCGACGTACTGGCGGATGATCGAGAACAGATCACCGAAGATCATCAGCTGCAGCTGATCCGCGGCAGCGTTGCCGTTGACCACCGGTCCGATGCCTCGCCAGCCGGGAACGTCGGGTTGTTCCGTGCCACCGGGTAGTTCACCACCGAGGGTGTAGAAGACATTCACCAACGGATCGTTGACTCGGATCACTTTCAGCAGCCACGCCACTGCAGCATGGATCTCCTCGCGAAGGCCGAACCGTTGCAGCGCACGGATGGTGTACGCGGCGTCGCGCACCCACGCGTAGCGGTAGTCCCAGTTCTTGCCACCGGTCCTGTTCTCGGGCAGAGAGGTGGTGGCAGCGGCGGCGATTGCACCGGAGGGGCTGTGCAGCAACAACTTCAGAGCCAGCGCGCTCCGCGCCACATGCTCCGACCACGGTCCCTGGTACGAGAATTCGTCGGACCACACGCGCCAGTTGGCGATCGTCCGGTCGATCCCCTCGTCGAGGTGCTGCGGATCGGGCAGCGGCAACGGCTCGTTCTCCGTCCCCACGACGCCCAGCACATGCCGAGAATCCGGGTGGGAGGTGAAGACACCACCGATGTCGCGGTCCGCGACATGCACCTCCTCGATTCCCAGAGTCCGCACGGCCAGGGTCAATCCGTCGACCCGCAACACGGTGCCGTGCTCGGTGTCGTACGCCCACGGCGACGCGATGCCGAGCATGGTGCCCGGTGCCACGGACCACGACAACTCGACGGTGCCGTCGAGACCCTCGACGCGACGGGCCAACTCCACCCACGGAAGACGCCCGGCGACACCGGTGTTCAACGAGTCGGTGATTCGAACGGTACCGGTGTCGGTACGGAACGTCGTGCTCAGCACATTCGTACCAGGGACGAATTCGCGCTGGACGGTGAACTCCTCCAGCGGCGTCAGCTGGATGTATCCGCCGTTCCCCGCGTCGAGCAACGCTGCGAACGGCGGCGGCGAATCGAGGTTCGGAACCGGAAACCAATCGATCCGGCCGTCGTCGGCGATCATCGCCACGGTGCGGCCGTCACCGATGGCTCCGTAGCTCTCGATGGAAACATAACCGTCGACCCTGGGGTGCGGCTTGCGGAACTCGCTCAAGCACTTGCCTTTTCATCGGAGTAGAAGGGACTGTCCTCGATGTTGGCGAGCAGATCGGCGGGGTCGTCGAACACTGCTATCGCGCCCGCGTCGAGCAATTCTCCGCGCGAGATACCACCGCTCAGTACACCGACGGCGCGTACACCCGCGCGACCGGCCGACTCGATGTCCCAGACGCTGTCGCCGACCATCACCGCCTTGGATGCCTCGACGCCGGCCCGTTCGAGTGCAACCGCGACGATGTCGGGCTCCGGCTTGGCTACGTCGGCGTCCTCGCCGCTCGTCACCACGGCAACGGAGTCCTCGACATCGAGCAGGTCGCGCAACGTCGACAGCTCGCTCTCCGGAGCCGAGGTTGCAAGCACCACGGTGATGCCGCGAGAGTTCAAGTCCGCCAACAGTTCACGGGCACCCGGCAGCACTTCGAGATCCGCCGACGCAGCAGCGTAGTACTCGCCGTGCAGCTTCTTCGCTTCGTGGGCAAGCGCGCTGTCCGAGGACCCGACGAGCGTCTCGAGCAGTTTCGACCCGTCCATCCCGATGCAGCGGTGAACACGCCAGGAAGCAACGGAACCACCGGCCTCACGAAACGCGCGCGACCACGCGTCGACGTGCACGTAGTTGGAATCGACGAGGGTGCCGTCGATGTCGAGCAGGACCGCGTCGACCGTCGGCTTCAAAACAGGCATGGTTTTCGGATACCCGGGGGTGGTGCAGGCAAACAACAGGCCCCCCGCTGTGCGCGAGGGGCCTGTCGGGTGGGAAAACGTCAGCTGGCCTGGGCCTGCCACATCCAGTGCAGCTGCTCGAGCCGAGCAGTGATGCCGATGAGCAGGTCCTGGGTCACCGGATCGGCTTCGCCGGTGTCGGCGATGCGTCCGCGAAGACGCTCCACGACCGCGGCGAGGTTGTCGACGACCGCTGGGACGACTTCGCTGTCCTTGGTCCATCCGGCACCGAAGCCCTTGGTTCCTGCCGTCGAGGAGACGGTGGCTGCGCGCCCGTCGGGGCTGACGCCGATAGCGGTGGCGCGCTCGGCGGCCTGGTCGGTGAATTCACGTGCGGCCGTGACCAGCTCGTCGAGCTCGAGGTGCACCGACCGGAAGTTCTTGCCGATCACGTTCCAGTGCGCCTGCTTGGCGATGAGCGAAAGGTCGATGAGATCGACCACGGTTCCCTGAAGCGCGTCGCCGGCAATCTTCTGCTGGCCTGCGTCGAGGGTGCTGGTGATGGGGTTCGTCATGATGTGGCCTCCCTGCCGTTGGACGACGGTATGCATCGCACACCATTATTGTTCTTCCGTCTGTACTACACAACGGCAGGTCGACCCCCGTTGTTCCGGATCGACGTCACATCCGCTGTGACGCCGATCCCAACATCAGACCTTGGCTGCTTCGTCGGCAGGATCGTCGATTGCGCCTGCACCCGTGGTCGGTGCGGTCTCGTTCTGCTGCGACCGAACGCCTTCCTCGACCTTCTTGCCGAGTTCGGGATCGACGTTGGTCCAGTACTCGAACACGCGGCTCAGAACGGGCTCGCTGACGCCGTTGAGGACGTGCCCCACGATGTTCCCGACGAGGCGCTCGCGCTGCGCGTCGTCCATGACCTCACGGACCAGGGCTCCCGCTTGCACGAAGTCGCCGTCCTCGGGGTGCTCGATGTACCCGGTGCGCACGAAGCGGGGCTCGAAGTCCCATGCTCCGTCGTCGCCGTACTTGTTCGTGTCCGCCGACGGGCCGCCGAACGAGTTCGGCGCGTAGACGGGCGTCTCCGGGGAGTTGAACGAGTACCGCATGTTGCCGTCCTTGGAGTACGAGTTGACCTCGGACTTCGGGGCGTTGACCGGCAGCTGCGCGTAGTTGGCTCCGATGCGGTATCGGTGCGCGTCGGCGTAGGAGAAGACGCGGCCGAGCAGCATCTTGTCGGGGCTGAAGCCGATGCCGGGCACGGTGTTGGACGGCTCGAACGAGCTCTGCTCGATCTGCGCGAAGAAGTTCTCCGGGTTGCGGTTCAAGGTCATCTTGCCGACCTCGATCAACGGGTAGTCCTTCTGCGACCAGACCTTGGTGAGGTCGAACGGGTTGTACTTGTAGTTCTCGGCCTCGTCGTACGGCATGAGCTGCACCTTGAGGGTCCAGCTGGGGAAGTCGCCGTTCTTGATGGATCCGAAGAGGTCCTGACGGTGGTGGTCGGGGGACGTACCCGCAACCTCGTCCGCCTTGTCCTGCGTCAGGTAGTCGATGCCCTGGTCGGTCTTGAAGTGGAACTTGACCCAGGTCTTGGTGCCGTCCTCTGCGATGAGCTGGTACGTGTGCGAACCGAACCCGTCCATGTGGCGGAACGACTTGGGGATACCCCGGTCGCCCATGAGCCACGTCACCTGGTGCGCCGACTCGGGCGAGAGGGTCCAGAAGTCCCACTGCATGTTGTTGTCGCGCAGACCGGAGTCGGGCATGCGCTTCTGGCTACGGATGAAGTCCTGGAACTTGATCGGGTCCTTGACGAAGAAGATCGGGGTGTTGTTGCCGACCAGGTCCCAGTTGCCTTCTTCTGTGTAGAACTTCAGCGAGAATCCGCGCGGGTCACGCCAGGTGTCGGGGCTGCCCTGCTCGCCCGCGACGGTGGAGAAGCGCGCCAGCATCTCGGTCTTGGCACCGGGCTGCAACGCCTTAGCCTTGGTGTACTTGCTGATGTCTCCGGTGATCTCGAGTTCACCGAACGCGCCTGCGCCCTTGGCGTGCACGACGCGCTCCGGGACCCGCTCACGGTTGAACTGCGCCATCTTCTCGATGAGGTAGTGGTCGTGGAGAAGAATCGGTCCCTGCGTTCCGGCGGTCAGCGACTGATCGTCGCTGGGGACGGGGATTCCCGAGTTGCTGGTGGTCGGTTTGTTGGTGATCGGCTTGGTCATACGAAGCCTCCTGTAGGGCTGAATCGAATTCGGAGAGGGCTGCTCTTCGAAAGATCTTTGAAACCGAGCGGCCGCACGCTGGACCGCAGTGTCAGACGGAATGCCTCGTGCAGTCGCCGCACAAACCCCAGAAGACGATCTCGGCTTCGTCGACGACAAATCCGTGGGTGTTCTCGGGGACGAGACACGGCGCCGCTCCGACGACGCAATCGACATCGGCAACCACATGACACTCTCGGCACACGAGGTGGTGGTGATTGTCCGCCGTCCGACTCTCGTACAGCGCGGCCGAGCCGGCCGGTTCGATGCGACGGAGCAAACCTGCATCAACGCAGGCCCTGAGCACGTCGTATACGGCCTGGGTCGACACCGAACCACCGTCCTCCCGGACGGCGGCAGCGATGTCGTCGGCGTCCGAATGCGGTCGGGCTGTGACCGCTTTCAGACCTGCAACCCGGGGTCCGGTGACGCGGAGACCGACCGAGCGCAACTGCGCTGCGGGGTCGACGCGTTCGGTGAGCTGCATGTACTCCAGTATGCCCCTAATCTGGACTAAGTCAAGAAAAAGGGTTCAGGGCTGGCCGACCAGGCGCGCTTCACCCGTCCGCATCGAACCGGTCACGATCTGCAAGCCGAAATACGTGCCCGACGGCATCCAGCGACTCAGCGTCGGGCCCTTCGCGTCCACCTCGACGCGGGCCAACCTGGCTTTGCCCTTCAGGCTCGCGGTGGCGATGGCCGAGCCGCCGGACACGGGCTGCGCGAAACCGAGGGAGCCGAGCATCGGGAACTGCGGTCCCACGGCGCGGGACGTCGTCCGCACCGACCATTCGTCGCCGCTCGCCCCGGCCTCGCCCAGCACGTCACCCTCGAACTCGGCCAGCACCTTGGGCAGGTGCCAGTTGGTCCGGCCGCCGTGGACAGATGTCGCGGAATCGACGGCGATGAACGGCACCGCCATCCGCGGAACGCGTCCGACGTCGCGGCGCAGCACCGGGCTCGCCAGGATCTCGCGGTACGGGCCGACCGGTGAGGTGACGTAGTCGACGACCATCGCCATCGTGATCGGCAACGTCTTGGCACCGACAGGTGCGAAGTCCGACGAGCGGGCCCGATGCCACCAGATCGTGGCTCGCACGTTCGCCGGCCACGGCGCTGCCGGACTGACCGGCCAGTCGGTGCGATCGGTATCGGATTCGGTGACACTCCACATCAGGAATCCCTCCCCACGACGGTCAGTGGAAGCCGCAGGGCGCCCGGTGCCGACACCGGCACCACCGGCTGCACGGGCTGAGTGGGTGCGATCTCCTGATAGCCAGAGCCCACCGCGGGTCGCCGGTCGGGCTCACCCTTGTTGGGCCACAACGCCATTGCTCGCTCGGCCTGGGCGGTGATCGTCAGGGACGGATTGACGCCGAGGTTGGCGCTGACGGCCGAACCGTCGAGCACGTGCAGCCCCTCGTAGCCGTAGACGCGCTGGTAACCGTCGATCACGCCGGTCTGCGGCGAGTCGCCGATCGCGCAGCCACCGAGGAAGTGCGCGGTCATCGGAATGTTGACGATCTCGGCGATCGACCCGCCCGGGTCACCGCCGATCTTGTCCGCGAGCAGACGAATTGCCTCGTGCCCCTGCGGAATCCACTGCGGCGGTGGATCACCCGCGCCGGGCCTGCTGGTGAGGCGACGCCCGAACGGCCCCTTCTTGGATCCGAGCTCGAGCGAGTTGTCGTCGGTCTGCATCACCAACGCGATGACGGTTCGCTCCGACCAACGATGCACCGACAGGCTCCGTACCGCAGCGCCGGGGTGACGGAGTGCGACGCCGAGCGTCTTGAGCACGCGCGGCATCTTGCCGCCGCCGTCGCTGAGCACGGTCTGCAGTAGGCCGATTGCGTTGCTGCCCTTGCCGTATCGCACCGGTTCGATGTGCGTGTGATCGTCCGGGTGGAACGACGACGTGATGGCCACGCCCTCGTGGTAGTCGACCTCACGGCCGCGAGCGGTCGCGGCGAGCACGGCCTCGGAGTTGGTGCGCACCAGCGAGCCGATCTTGTCCGACAACCGCGGGAGCGAGCCCTTCTCCTTGGCCGCGAGCATCAGCTTCTGGGTGCCGTAGGTGCCGGCCGAAAAGATGACCTGATCGGCGGTGATCGTCTTCTCCTTGCGACGCAGCTTGCCACCGGTCCGACGCGTCACCACGTCGTAGCCCGCGCCGTTCGGCCGCACGTCCACGACAGTGGTCAACGGAAGAACATGCGCGCCTGCGTGTTCGGCGAGGTACAGGTAGTTCTTGACGAGGGTGTTCTTCGCGCCGACGCGGCAGCCGGTCATGCACGCTCCGCATTCGGTGCAGCCGGTGCGCTCGGGCCCGGCACCGCCGAAGAACGGGTCGGGCGCGGTGCGGCCGCGATCTCCGAAGTAGACGCCCACCGGGGTCGAGGTGAACGTGTCCCCCACCCCCATGTCCTCGGCCACCTCTTTCATCACCTTGTCCGAGGCGGTGATGGTCGGGTTGGTCTCGACGCCGAGCATCCTCCGGGCCTGGTCGTAGTACGGATTCAGCTCGCGCTGCCAATCGGTGATCGAACCCCACTGCGGGTCCTCGAAGAACTTCGCCGGGGGTTGATACAGGGTGTTCGCGTAGTTCAGCGAACCTCCGCCGACGCCTGCCCCTGCCATCACCAGTACATCGGGCAGCAGGTGGATACGTTGCACCCCATAGCAACCCAACGCCGGAGCCCACAGATACTTGCGCAGCCGCCAGCTGGTCTTCGGCAGCTCGTCGTCCTCGAACCGTCGACCGGACTCGAGAACCGCCACCCGGTACCCCTTCTCGACCGCCCGCAACGCGGCGACACTGCCGCCGAAACCGGAGCCGATGATCAATACGTCGTAGTCGCTCATGCGGATACCACCTCGTTGTCTGAGTCGAGAGCGTCGGAGACGAGCCGATAATTCGGCACGTCGAACTCGCGCGTCTTGTTGCGGAACCGGAATGTGTAGGTGGGCCACATCGTGGAATTGCGGCCGTTGGCGTCGAGGTACCAGCTCGAGCACCCGCCGGCATTCCACACGGTGCCGTCGAGCGCGGAATCGACCCACGAATTGTGTTGCCGCTGAGCGGATTCGTTGACCTCCACGGCCGCGATCCTGCGATCCTTCATCGCGTGCAGCGCGGACACCACGTAGTTGGCCTGCGACTCGAGCATGTAGACGATGGAACTGTGCCCGAGGTTGGTGTTGGGGCCGTACATCAGGAACAGGTTCGGGAAGCCGGCGACGGTGGTGCCGAGATGCGCCTGCGGGCTACCGCCCCAGTGCTCCGCGAGCGTCCGACCGTCGTTGCCGCGCAGCAGATGCGACACCGGCGGCTCGGTGGGGGTGAACCCCGTCGCGAAGATGATGGTGTCCACCTCGTGGTTGCGGCCCGAGGCGTCGACGACGCCGTTCTCGGTCACCGACGTCAGCCCCGACGTGACGAGATCGACGTCCGGCCGGTCCAGTGTCGGCAGCCAATCATTGGACAGCAGAAGCCTTTTGCAGCCGGGCGCGTAGTCGGGAGTCAGCGCCGCACGTTTCACCGGGTTCTTGACCTGGCGCTTCAGATTCGATTTCGCGAACACCTTCACCGCGGGCAGCAGCCACGGGTTGTCCGCCAGCACGGTCACGTAGGCCTCGCGGTAGCCGTAGATGACACCGCGAACCGCGCGGTGCGCCAGAGGGATTCGCTCGTACAGCGTGCGCTCGAGCCGGCCGATGGTGCGGTCCAGGCGCGGAATCACCCACGCGGGGGTGCGCTGGAAGACGGTGAGCCGCTCGGCCCGGTCGACTATCTCGGGGACGAACTGCACCGCAGACGCCCCGGTGCCGATCACGGCGACCCGCTCGCCGGTGAGGTCGTGCTCGTGATTCCAGGTCGCAGAATGGAACACGGTGCCCGAGAACGTGTCGATGCCGGGGACGTCCGGGATCTTCGGAGTGGACAACGCGCCGGTGGCGGCAACCAGAACACGCGCGCTCGCCGAACCCTGCGACGTCTGCACCGACCAACGCTTGTTCACCTCGTCCCAGGTCGCGGACTGCAACTCACAGTTCGTGACGATGCGATCGTTCAGGTCCAGACGATCCACCACCGAACGCAGGTAGTCGAACAATTCGGGCTGACGCGCGAAGGTGTGACTCCACTTGGGGCTCGGGGCGAACGAGAACGAGTACAGCGAGGTCGGCACGTCGCATGCACACCCCGGGTAGGTGTTGTCTCGCCACGTGCCACCCACGTCGGACGCGCGCTCGATGACGGTCACGTCGGCGGTCGGGTCGGCGGCGAGAATCTTCGCCACCGCGGCCAGGCCTGCGAAGCCGGCTCCGACCACCAGCACGTCGAGCTGTTCGGGGAGAGTTGCGTTCACGAATCCATCACCTTTTCGGACCAGACGGGAAGGAGCCGCCCGCGCAGCAGCGCGTCGGCTTCGGGAGTGCGGAACAGCGCCGAGACGGCCAGTCCGCGGGCGAGTTCGACACTGAGCTCGATGGATTCGGGGGACATCCGGCTACCCATGACGATCTGGGCACCGCCCTGAATGGCCTCGGCGACGCGCCGCTCCAAGGGGATCATCGCCTCGTGCAGCGCCGGGTCGGTACGGGCAGCCACCCAGAGCTCGAGCGCGGCGTAGAACAGGGGCCCGGAGAATGCGTCGGCGAGGATCTCGGGTCCTCGCTCGGGGTCCGGTTCGGCTTCGAGGATCTCCGAGAGACGACGATCGACGAGGTGCTCGACGGCCGCGATCAGCAAGGACTCCTTGGTCGGGAAGTGGTGCAGCTGCGCTCCCCGCGAGACACCGGCACGCCGCGCGATCTCCTGGGTGCTGGTCTTGGCGAAGCCCAGTTCGACCAGACAATCGATCGCGGCGTCGAGCAGCATCGCCCGGGTGCCCGCAGTGCGTTCGGCCTGCGTTCGGCGCTCGGTGGGCGCTGAGTCGTCGAGCCCTGTGTCGGTAGTCACACTTGGCACAGTAGCGCTAAATCAACAAACAGTCCAGCCTGACTTTAAGTTTGCTTCGGGAAGCAGTCGGTCTCGATCTCACCGGTTGATCGGAAAGTCGACTGGACTGCGCGCACCGCTTTCCAAACCATTTCCACTGTCTCGGCTCTACGATCAGGTCGGTTCGACATGCTGTAGCCACGCGAATGCTGCGTCGAATCAGGCAAAAGAGGGCCGATGACAATCTCGACCGTCGGTGTTCGTGGGGCCGCATGCGCAGTCGTGGTAATCCACGCGTTCACCTCAGCCGACTGCAGCAGTGGATCCGACTCGGCGACCGCAGACAAGCTGGCACCACAGTTTGCGCTGATCGACCATGGGCAATTCCGTCGCCATGCCCCTCGCTTCTCATGGCCGCTTCGACTACTCCCCCATCGGCGATCGCCCACAGTTCGAGTGGCCGGGTGGGGCGCGCCTCGCGGTGTACGTGGCAGTCAACTGCGAGCACTTCCCGTACGACGACGGAGGGCCAGGGCTGGGCTACACACCCGGGATGGACCAGCCGAACACTTACAACTGGGGTTGGCGCGAGTACGGCAACCGGGTGGGCGGGTTCCGGATCGCGGAGACGTTGCAGCAGAGCGGTTTTCGCCCGACATTGCTCGTCAATACCGAGGTGTACGAGCATGCTCCGCAGCTGGTCGACGCCTTCCGCGCCCTCGATGCGGAGGTCGTCGCGCACGGACGAACGAACGCCGTGCAACCGAACGATCAAGACGAGGAAGCCGAACGACGCTCGATCGACGAGGTGACGACCGCCATCGAGCGCCACGAGGGAGCACCGCCTCGGGGTTGGATGAGCCCCGGCGCCAACCCCAGCCGAGTGACCGAGGACCTGCTCGCCGAACGTGGCTACGAATACACCTTGGACTGGCCCATCGATGATCAGCCGGTCTGGCTGAGGACCCGCGGTGGCCCGTTGCTCAGCGTTCCGTACCCGCACGAGGTGAACGACCTTCCGGTGTTCGTTCACCATCACCAGACCGCAGCGACGTTCGAGCGCAACATAATCGACAGTTTCGACGAACTGAAGGAGAATTCGGAGCACCAACCCGTAGTGCTCGCCATCTCTCTGCACACGTTTCTCACCGGACAGCCTTACCGACTTCGCCGGTTCCGGTCCGCCCTGCAGCACATGCTCGACAACAGCGACGGCGTCTGGTTCACCACACCGGGCGAGATCGCCACGCACTATCGCGGTCTCGTAGCTCCCTCGGACACCGGCCGTCGACCGCTGCGCGACGGATAGTCCACTGCCGGTGCCGCCAGCGACCTGGTCCACATGGATGCCTACCGAGTGTTGAAAGCCAGCCGGTCGTCGGTGAAGCAGGTCAAGGGTGCACCGATGCCCTCTCCGATCGCGGTGGTTGCTGCGGCCGTGGAAGGGTCGGTACTCGACTTCGAGTCGGAAAACCTCGGGCGGGCAGGAAAACTGCTGATGTGTGAGGTGCCTGGCCCGTCAGCGCTGATCGACAGCACCGTGCGCGCAGGGGCCAGCCCGCCGAAGCCGCGCCGAATGCCGCGCGGCTGGCGCACGGCTTCGAGAGAGGGAATGGCTTGGGCGGCCGAGTGGCGCGACTGATGTGTTGTCAGGCTGCGCGACGTTTTCGGCGGTGGTAGCTGGGGATGGGTTGTCGTGTGGGGTCGATGGATTCGGGTGGGATGGCGTAGGGGTGTCCGTCGTCGCCCATGAGCAGTTGCCAGTCGCCGTGGTGGACGAGGCGGTGGCATTCTCCGCAGACCAGCGCGAGGTTGTTCAGGTCGGTGCGGCCGCCGTGTTCCCAGAATGTCACGTGGTGGGCTTGGCACCACTGTGCGGGGCGGCCGCACATCACGCAGCATCGGTCGCGGATGGTCAGGGCGATGCGTTGGTCGTCGCTGGCGAGTCTGGTGGTGCGGCCGAGGGCGAGCGGGACGCCGTGGTGGTCGACGATGACCGGGGTGAGGTCGGCGTCGCAGGTGAGAAGTTCGGCGAAGGCGCGGCTCATCGGCCCGGTCCAGTCGAAGTGGAACGGCCAGTCGGCGTCACCGGGCTCGGGTGCAGACTTCTGCCCGCAATGGTCACCGGCACCAGTGCTGGGACCGACGCGATCGCCGCGGGGATCACCGGTCGGTGAACCGTCGCCGGCACCGCTCCCGACGTCGTGACCGCCATCAGCATCGTCGGGACCCGTGTCGGCATCGCCGGTCCGTGAACTGTCGTCGGCACCAGCACTGCTTTCGCTGACGTGGGGACCGCCGCCAGCATCACCGGTCCGTGAACTGTCACCGATGCCAGCAAGGTTCCCGCTGACGCGACGACCGGTTCCACGATCGGGACCCGCGTCGGTATTGCCGGCCCTTGAGTCGTCGCCGGCACCAGTACGGTTCCCGCTGACGCGACGACCGTTGCCACGATCGGGATCGCCCTCGGTATCACCGGTCCGTGAACTGGCATCGGCATCAGCACGGTTCCCGCTGACGCGACGACCGTTGCCACGATCGGGACCGCCCTCGGTATCTCTTGGTTGTGAGTGGCCGCCTGCACCGGATGCCGTCGAACCCGTTGTTGGCCTGTTCGATTGCGTGTGTCCGCGGTCGGCGAGCAGGTCCCGCAGCGGGACGATCAGGTGCACCGATGCCCGCGACCCGCCCGCCGATCCGCGGCCACCACCGCTCAGGTGCCGGTCGAGGATCCGATCGAGTGCATCGGCCCGCCGCTTCGACGGACCACGTAGATCGCGTTCACCACCGGGGCCGGGCTGCGGCGCGGTCAACGCCGACAGTGCGGTGAGCAGCTTCTCGGCGAGGAGTCGGTCGACGTTGCCGCCCATCTGGAAGCGGCCACTGGCAAGCGGGTGAACATCGAAACGGTTCAACTCCGGGTTCTCCGACACCGGTATCGGCGGCGGTCCAGCTGGAACAGGATCGGGCCGAGCAGGTTCGAGCTCGCCCGAGCCAGCTGCGTCACCCGCGTCAGCTCGGCTCGCACGGTCCCGCTCTTGCTCCCGCTCCTGTTTCCGCTCCTGTTCTTGTCGTTGCTTCTCGGCCTGCTCGTGGCGGGCTCTGGCGTCCTCGGCCGCGGAATGCGCCAGTGCCTGCGCGCGGGAGGCGACCTGTCCGGCGGTGCTGCGCATGGCGGTTTCGAGCAGTTCGGCTACGACAGCGTCGCGGCGTTGTTCGTCGAGGGTGGGGTCGGCGACCACCACGGTGGCGTAGCCGTCGGCGATCGCCGAGGCGTGCGCGGCGTGGATGTCACCACCTGCAAGGGCACCCAACACGCTGGGCCGGTCGGTGAGCCACTGCCCCAGCTCCATCTGACGGGCCGCGGACCCGTCGGTGATGCGCACCGATCGCGCGTACCACCGGGTCACCGACGAGTAGCCGAGTTTCATGGCCAGACCGCGGCGGTCCATTTCCGCCAGCAGCGTCAATCGCGTTGCAGCGAGCTCGTTTTCGAGGGAGGACACGCCAGCGAGCTCGGAGACCAAATCCTGGTCGCCGAGCCCGAACACATCCCCCCATGTCTTCACACCACGAAAGCTATACCCACCCACCGACAAGCTTTGTCACGGAGCGACGGTGCGGTACCTGAGCATCATTTCGTGGTCCTCGTGATCGAGCATGTGGCAGTGCCACATGTACCCCTGCAGTTCGCCGCCCCCACCCATGTCGTGTCCACCGTGCTCGCCGCCGTGGTGCGCGGCCGGCCCGGCGAAGGTGGCGTCGGGGTCGAAGCCGAGCTCGTCGGCCGTCGGGAATCCAACGAGGATCTGCGTGACGGTGCCCGGGTAGGTGTTGACGGTGTCCTTCCACCCGGCTTCCCACGCCGCCGGGGGCACCGACGGACCGGTGAGGAACTTCTCCACCGGCGGAGCCCATCGGGTACCGAATGCGGGCCTGGGGAAATCACGTTGGTAGGCGGCGAGGTCGATCGGGATGCGTCCCAGCGTCCGGAAGTGGGCCAGGTGCAGGTGAATCGGGTGCGGCTCAACCGTCGTGTTGACGATGTTCCACATCTCCACGGTCCCCTGCTTGGGCATCTCGATGTCCGGGTCCGAGTACCTCAGGTTGTTCAGGTTCATCAGCGTCATGTCCAGGTTGAGCCCACCGGACGGCTGGTTGACGGTGACCGTTCGCGTGAATGTCGCGGTCGGCAACGGCGGCAACACATCCGGCTGCCCCTTGCCACCGCGCAGCAGCGTCGGCATGCCGCCCCGGAACCCCGCCGCGGACGCGACGCGGAACTGGCAGAACATCGGCATCGGGACCGCACCGAGCGATGCCGCCTGAGCGGGTGGTGGCTCGTCGTTGAGCAGCTCGATCAGTGCGCCCGGCTCCACGGCACCGAAATCGACGAGGATGTCGGCGCGCTCGGCCGGGGCGAGTCGGATGCTGGTGGCTTCCACCGGAGCGTCGAGCAATCCCCCGTCGTTCCCGATGACCCAGAATCGAAGTCTGTTGGTGAAGAACAGGTTCCACACGCTGTACGACCCTGCGTTGACGACGCGCAGTCGGTACATTCCCCTGGCGACTTCCATCGTCGGCCAGATCTTGCCGTTGACGACGCCCACGTCTCCGGTGCCGCCGCCCTCCCATTTACCCTGCGGCACAGTGATGTTGGAACGGATACTCATGCTGCCGTCGGGGTTCATGATCTTTTCCTGCAGCACCAACGGCAGTTCGAACTCACCCGACGGCAGACCCAGCACATTGTCGGACGTACCGGTGTCCCAACGGTCCCGCACGAGGTTCATGCCGAGCAGGCCCGCGTACACGTTGATGCGCGTCATCGACATGGCGTGATCGTGGTACCAGAGTCCCGCGGCGTCGTTGAGCCCCGAGAAGTTGTGCGTCATCGACTCCCCCGGGCGCACCAGCATCTCGGAGTGACCGTCGCTCGCCGGTTCGGTGACGGCACCGTGCAAGTGCAGCGCCGTCGGTGTCATCGTGCGGTCCATCTCGCTCATGCCGTGCAGCGAGGTGTCGATGTCGGCGGCGAGCGGGTTGCCTGCGGTTGTGTTGGAGTACTTCAGTGTCCAGGGCTGGCCGGTCTGCGACTCGATGGTCGGTCCGAGGTAGTCGCACTGGCCGTATCCGAAGGTGGGCGCGGGTCGCAGATCGGCGTGGAACACGTGGGTGGAGCTGTGCGCGTCCAACGTCACCTCGGTACCGCTGATCAGCGGCAACCTGGGCAGCTCGTCCCGGAACGGCGTGAGGGGCGGTGAGTGGAACAGCAGGGGGCTCTGGCCACGAAGGAAGTCGTCGGCCATCGCGCGGCGCGTCGTCGACGCCACCGGGAGTGCAGCGGCACCAGCGGCTACTGCGGCGACGGCGAGCCCTCGAAGGGCGGTTCGCCTGGACACAGATCCGCTCACCGAGCCACCTCTCTCCTTGTTGTGATTGGGGCCATACTATGTGCCCGTCGGCTCCCGCCGTCACCCCACACTCGGATCGTCCGGCACGTTCCTGCCGGTGGAGGGATCTATCTGTCATGGCAACGATTACTTTCGAGCGCACCACCAGGCTGTTTCCGGGCTCAGACGCCCCCGCGGTGGACGAGCTCGACCTGCACATCGAGGACGGTGAATTCCTCGTTCTGGTCGGCCCGTCGGGTTGCGGAAAGTCGACGTCGCTGCGGATGCTCGCGGGGCTCGAAGAGGTCAATTCCGGTCGCATCCTCATCGGCGGCAAGGACGTCACCCACTCCGAACCCAAGGATCGCGACATCGCGATGGTGTTCCAGAACTATGCGCTGTATCCGCACATGACCGTCGCGGAGAACATGGGCTTCGCTCTGAAGTTGGCAAAGGCGAACAAGGACGACATTCGCACTCGCGTCGAGGAGGCCGCGAAGCTACTCGACCTCGAGCCGTATCTCGATCGCAAGCCCAAGGCGCTCTCCGGCGGGCAGCGGCAGCGAGTTGCCATGGGCCGCGCCATCGTTCGCCAACCCCAGGTGTTCCTGATGGACGAGCCCCTGAGCAATCTCGACGCCAAACTGCGAGTCCAGACGCGCACCCAGATCGCGCAGTTGCAGCGCCGGCTCGGGACGACGACGGTCTACGTCACCCACGATCAGGTCGAGGCCATGACGATGGGCGATCGCGTCGCCGTCCTGAAAGGTGGTGTGCTGCAGCAGTGCGCCACCCCGCGCGAGCTGTACCGGAAGCCGGTCAATGCGTTCGTCGCCGGGTTCATGGGCTCACCGTCGATGAATCTGTTCCGCGTCCCGGTCACCGACGGCGGCGTTCGCCTGGCCGATCAGGTGATACCGGTGCCGCGACAAACTCTCGGCTCGGCCACCGAGGTGATGTTCGGCATCAGGCCCGAGCACATCGAGATCGCGAGCAGCGGAATCGCTCTGGAGATCGACGTGGTCGAGGAACTCGGCTCCGAGGCCTTCGTGTTCGGCCGTGCGGACATCAACGGCCGCACCGAGACCATCGTCGCACGGGCCGATTGGCGCAGCCCACCCGAGAAGGGTGACCGCGTCCACGTCCGTATCGACGACGCGCACGCACACATCTTCGACGCCTCCGCCGAGGGTCACCGCCTGAACTGATCGTCGTGCGCGTTGTGCGTACCCCTGGGGACGCACAACGCGCACGGCGTCAGACCAGCAGCTCGGCGATCTGAATCGTGTTGAGCGCCGCGCCCTTACGCAGGTTGTCGCCCGAGACGAACAGTGCCAATCCGCGGCCCTCGGGAACACCCGGGTCCTGGCGGATCCGGCCGACGAGGGAATCGTCCGCGCCTGCGGCCTGCAACGGCGTCGGCACGTCGACCAGAGAGACGCCCGGGGCGGAGGCGAGCAGCTCACGAGCGCGTTCCACCGAGAGCGGGTTGGCGAATTCGGCATTGATCGACAGCGAGTGACCGGTGAACACGGGCACGCGGACGCAGGTGCCGCTGACCAGCAGGTCCGGCAGGCCGAGGATCTTGCGCGATTCGTTGCGCAGCTTCTGGTCCTCGTCGGTTTCGCCGGATCCGTCGTCCACCAACGCACCGGCCAGCGGCAGGACGTTGAAGGCGATGGGCGCGACGTACTTGTTCGGGGCCGGGAAATCCACCGACGAACCGTCGTGCACCAGCTTTTCGACGTCGCCGATGACGGCGCGCGCCTGGGTGGCGAGTTCTTCCACACCGGCGAGTCCGCTGCCGGACACGGCCTGGTAGCTCGAGACGATCAGGCGCTGCAGGCCTGCTTCGTCGTGCAGCACCTTGAGCACCGGCATTGCGGCCATGGTGGTGCAATTGGGGTTGGCGATGATGCCGCGCGGCGGATTCTTCGCGTCCTCGGGGTTGACCTCACTGACCACCAGCGGCACGTCCGAGTCCTTGCGGAACGCCGAGGAGTTGTCGATGACGGTGGCACCTGCTGCGGCGAAACGCGGTGCCTGCTCACGTGAGAGCGTCGCACCCGCGGAGAACAGCGCGATGTCGATTCCGGCGAGGTCTGCGGTGGAGGCGTCCTCGACGACGATCTCCTCGCCGCGGAACGGCAGCTTCTTTCCCGCCGAGCGCGCGGAGGCGAAGAATCGAACGGTGTCGGCGGGGAAGTTGCGCTCCTCCAACAGGGTTCGCATGACGGCACCGACCTGGCCGGTGGCTCCTACGACTGCAACTGTGGTCATCGTCTATCGTCCTGTTCCTGCGTGTACGACGGCTTCTTCGTCGCCGCCCAGATCGAAGGCGGCGTGCAGCGCGCGTACTGCTTCGTCGAGCTGAGTGTCACTGCACAGCACCGAGATGCGGATCTCCGAGGTGCTGATCAGGTCGATGTTGATGCCGGCGTCGGCGAGGGCCTCACAGAACGTCGCGGTGACGCCGGGGTGGCTCTTCATGCCCGCACCGACGAGGGAGACCTTGCCGATGTGGTCGTCGTAGAGCACCTGAGCGAAGCCGATCTCGGCCTGGAGCTTGGTGAGCTTCTCCACTGCCGTCGGGCCGTCGGCCTTGGGGCAGGTGAAGGTGATGTCGGTCTTGCCGGTGTCGATCTTGGACACGTTCTGCAACACCATGTCGATGTTGATCTCGGAATCTGCCACGGCGCGAAACACTTTGGCGGCGTAGCCGGGGGTGTCGGGCAAGCCGACGACGGTGACCTTCGCCTCGCTGCGATCGTGTGCGACGCCGGTGAGAATTGCTTCTTCCACTGGAATGTCCTCCATAGATCCGGAGACGATCGTTCCGGGTTTCGTGGTGTACGACGAGCGCACGTGAACAGGAACGTTGTAGCGACGCGCGTATTCGACGCAGCGCAGCATGAGCACCTTGGCACCGCAGGCAGCCATCTCCAGCATCTCCTCGAACGAGACGGTGTCGAGGTGCCGGGCGTTGGGCACGATGCGCGGATCAGCGGTGAAGATGCCGTCGACGTCGGTGTAGATCTCGCAGACGTCGGCGTTCAGGGCCGCGGCGAGCGCGACGGCGGTGGTGTCGGACCCACCGCGACCGAGCGTCGTGACGTCCTTGCTGTCCTGGCTGACGCCCTGGAATCCGGCGACGAGCACGATCGAACCCTCGTCGAGGGCGCTGCGCACGCGACCGGGGGTGACGTCGATGATCTTGGCGTTGCCGTGCACGCTGGTGGTGACGACGCCTGCCTGGGAGCCGGTGAACGACCGGGCCTCGGCACCGAGCGAGTGGATGGCCATCGCGACCAGCGCGTTGGAGATGCGTTCACCCGAGGTGAGCAGCATGTCCATCTCGCGGGCCGGCGGGGCCGGGCACACCTGCTGGGCCAGGTCGAGTAGTTCGTCGGTGGTGTCGCCCATGGCCGACACGACCACGACGACGTCGTTGCCTGCCTTCTTGGTCTCGACGATTCGTTCAGCGACGCGTCGGATACGTTCGGCGGTTCCCACCGACGATCCACCGTACTTCTGGACGATGAGAGCCACGCCTGTTTACCTCCGCTGGATAGCCGACAATCGGGCGATTGTTCCGGGGTAACCCTACCGAGCGAATGCCCCGAGCAGTGGCCCGGGTAGCTCCGAGCTGGGACTTTAGGGCGGTTCGCCTGCATACACCTGACCTAACATGTTCGGGTGACCCTTCCCGAGCACCGCCCACCCCCACCCCCACGAGGTCTGCGGGTGCTCTTCGGGCTCCCTGCCGTCGGCCGTCGCTGGCCGGGTGGACTGCGCTCGGCTCTGGCGTTCGGTATCCCCGCGATCGCGGCGTGGGTTCTCGGGTTCCACACCGAGGCCCTGCTGGTGGTCTCGGGCAGTTTCGCCGTCATCTACGGCGAGGGGCGTCCCTATCGTTCGCGTTGGTGGGTCGTCCTGACCGCGGGCGGCGCACTGGTGGCGTCGGTGTGGCTCGGGGCGACGGCCGGGCAGGTGGCGCTCGATCTCGGGAGTACCGGATGGGCGCAGATGATCCCGGTGACCCTGCTCTCGCTCCTGGCTCTCGTGGCGGTCTACGTCATCGCTGCGCTGCGACTCGGACCGCCGGGTGCGTTCTTCTTCGTGCTGGTGTGCGCGGTGTCGTCGTACATCCCCGGGGCCGGCATCGGCGCCGTTCACGGAGCGGTCTGCGCGGCGATCGGCGTCGCGTCGGCGCTGCTGGTGTCGATGTCCGGGGTGCTGTGGGATCCGCGAGGACCCGAGCGCGAGGCCGTCGGAGCCGCGGTGGGCGCGATCGAGAAATACACGAGCTCGCCGACGCCGTCTGCCGCCGATCGTCACGTCGCGGCCGCGCGTCTGCACGCAGCCTGGGCCGCCGTGTACGACGCCGGTGCTGCACGGTTGTCGTCGAGGCCGGTGCTGGTGCAGAGGCTGTTCGACGCCCATCGGGCGTTCGCGGCCACTACCTCTCGAGGCATGGATGCCGACCAGGCAGTCGACTCGGTGCCGGATCAGCTGCCGCTGGCGAGGCCGAGCATCGCCTACCGGTTGCGGCGCTCGCTGCACCGGGATTCACACGCATCGTCCACGGCGATCAGGGTCTTCTGCGCGGCAGCGGCGGCAGGCGGGATCAGCGTCGCGCTGGATCTGAGCCGACCGGACTGGGCGATCCTCGGTGCCGTCCTGGTGCTGCAACAGGGTCCCGACCGGGTGCACGGCACCTATCGCGGCCTGCAGCGGCTCGGCGGAACCCTCGCGGGGGTGGCCCTGTTCTCCGCCATCTTCCTCTCGCCGCTGACCGGTCTGGCCGTCATCGTGGTGTTGATGGTGTTGCAGTTCGCGATCGAGGTGTCGGTGGCGCGCAACTACGGGTTGGCCGTCACGTTCATCACTCCGCTCGCCCTGCTGATGGGGACACTGACACATCCGGGAGCTGTGCTGGAGGACATCGTCGTGGACCGGATCGTGGAAACCACGGTGGGCGTCGCTCTGGCCTTCGCTGCGCTGTGGCTGCTGCTTCCCGGGGCGTTCAGGCGCGCATTGCAGTGGTCCGACGGCCGAGTCCTGACGCTCAGCGCCGATCTGCTGACGGTGTTGCGCACCGAGGACGTGGCCGGATCGAGCGCTCTCACCGCCCGGCGCGACGTCCAGTTCGAGCTGGTCGGGTCCGCGTTGGCCGGTGCCGAGGCCGCACACAACGATCGGCGGTGGGCTCATCGGGTGTGGTCGCAGCATGCCGAGGTCGATCGCCTCGGGTACGAACTCCTCGCGCACTGCTGGACGATCACCGCCGTCGGACGAATGAATGACATCGGGCACTGGCAACGCAGAGTCGATGCAGCAACTGCAGAATTCCACTCGTCAACCCTGGGGTAGGCGGTCGGCGCGCGGTAGTACACTCAGCCCATGCTGCGAGCTCTCCTTCTTAACAGCCGCGACGGGGTCTGAGACCAGACTGGCTTCCCGTCGCGGGGTTCGTTGCGCCGGTCGAACACATTGCTCTGATCTGTACGGAGAGACGAAGACCATGTCACCAGCCGACGCATTCACCTCGGGAACTCGCACCATCACCCCGCCCTCGCGGCCCGCACCAAGCGACCAGCCCGCCTGGAACACCCAGAAGAACTCCTCGATGCCGACCTACCGTTACCGGCCGTTCGCCGAGGAGGTCGAGCACGTCACCCTTCCCGACCGCACGTGGCCGGACAAGATCATCGACCGCACCCCGCAGTGGTGCGCCGTCGATCTGCGCGACGGCAACCAGGCGCTGATCGATCCGATGAGCCCGGCCCGCAAGCGCCGCATGTTCGACCTGCTGGTTCGCATGGGCTACAAGCAGATCGAGGTCGGCTTCCCGTCGGCCAGTCAGACCGACTTCGACTTCGTCCGCGAGATCATCGAGGACGGCGCGATCCCCGACGACGTCACCATCCAGGTGCTGACGCAGTGCCGTCCCGAGCTGATCGAGCGCACCTTCGTCGCGTGCGAGGGTGCCCGCAGCGTCATCGTGCACTTCTACAACTCGACGTCCATCCTGCAGCGCCGAGTGGTGTTCCGGGCCGAGCGTGACGTCATCAAGAAGATCGCCACCGACGGTGCCCGCAAGGTCCTCGAAGAAGCAGCCAAGTTCCCCGATACCGACTGGCGCTACGAGTACTCCCCCGAGTCCTACACCGGCACCGAACTGTCCTACGCCAAAGAGGTGTGCGACGCGGTCACCGCGATCATCGATCCCACTCCCGCCAAGCCGCTGATCCTGAATCTGCCTGCGACAGTCGAGATGGCGACACCCAACGTCTATGCCGACTCGATCGAGTGGATGAGCCGCAACCTCGATCGGCGCGACAGCATCGTACTGTCACTGCACCCGCACAACGACCGCGGAACCGGTGTTGCCGCAGCAGAACTCGGCTACCAGGCCGGTGCGGATCGCATCGAGGGCTGCCTGTTCGGCAACGGCGAGCGCACCGGCAACGTCTGCCTGGTCACGCTCGGGTTGAACCTGTTCACCCGCGGTGTCGATCCGCAGATCGACTTCTCCAACATCGACGAGGTCCGTCGAACCGTGGAGTACTGCAACCAACTTCCCGTCGCCGAGCGTCACCCCTACGGCGGCGACTTGGTCTACACCGCCTTCTCCGGCAGCCACCAGGACGCCATCAACAAGGGCCTGGACGCGATGAAAGTCACTGCGGACGAACAGGGTTCGGACATCGGAGACGTCACCTGGCAGGTCCCGTATCTGCCCGTCGACCCGAAGGACGTCGGTCGCACCTACGAGGCCGTCATTCGCGTCAACTCGCAGTCCGGCAAGGGCGGCGTCGCGTACATCATGAAGTCCGATCACGGCCTGAACCTGCCGCGTCGACTCCAGATCGAGTTCTCCCAGGCCGTCCAGCGCATCACCGACGGTGAGGGCGGCGAGGTCTCGCCCAAGGAGATGTGGGACGTCTTCGCCGAGGAGTACCTGACCCCGATCCGCCCCCTCGAGCGCATCAAGCAGTCGGTCATCGCGGCCGAGCACGACGGTGGCACCGACACGATCACCGCGACGGTCAAGGTCGACGGCGTGGAGCAGGAGATCTCCGGATCCGGCAACGGCCCCCTCGCCTCGTTCGTCGACGCACTGTCCACCATCGGATACGACGTCAGCGTCCTCGACTACTCCGAGCACGCCATGTCCGCCGGCGACGACGCCCAGGCCGCGGCCTACGTCGAGGCCTCGGTCACCTCTCCTGCCGGTGTCGCCACCACCGTCTGGGGCGTCGGCATCGCGACGTCGATCACCACCGCGTCACTGCGTGCCGTGGTGTCGGCTGTGAACCGCGCACTGAAATAGATTCTCTGCTCGACGAAAAGCCGCCCATATCATCACGAATGGGCGGCTTTTCGCTGTCTATCGACGCTCAGCTGGTACGCCGCGTGCGACAATGAACCTGCCGTCGGGGCACTTTAGGGAATGGAAGTTCGCCATGGATTCTTTCTGGGATTTTCTCTGGCTTCTCATCGTCGGTTTCGCATTCGTGGCTTACCTCATGGTGATGCTGTCGATCATCGGAGACCTCTTCCGAAACCACAAAGCATCCGGGCTCGTGAAAGCCGCGTGGGTGCTCTTCCTCATCATCGCGCCGTTCTTCACCGCGCTGATCTACCTCATCGTGAACGGCGGCAACATGGCCGAGCGTCAGGTTGCCGCCCTGCAGCACGCCAAGGACCAGCAGGAGAACTACATCAAAGAAGTGGCCGGTCGGTCCGCATCGGAGGAGATCGCACACGCAAAGACGTTGCTGGACAACGGAACCATCGATCAGGACGAGTTCAGGACGCTGAAGGCCAAAGCTCTGTCCTGAGGTCTGCCTCCGCCCGGAACGCGTCGAGCACGGCCGCGATCGCCGGTAGGCGTCGAGCGTCGGGCCTGGTCGCAAGTTCGTAGATGCGCCCGGCCCGAACACCCGATAACTCTCGACGCACCAGACCGGGATGCACCACGGCGTACCGCGGCATCAGTGCCACGCCGTGACCGGCCGCCACCAACACCTCGGTGACGCGAAAATCGTTCACGCGCTGAGCCACTCGGGGTTCGACGCCGGTGGCCGCGGCTACCGAGAGCAGCACGTCGTCGACCGGGAATCCGCCGCGAACACTGATCCATCGTTCGTCGACCAGATCCCTGAGGTCTATCGATTCGTGTTGCGCCAAACCATGACCGGGCGGGAGCACCAGATCGATCGGCTCACGCATCAAGGTCGTCACTTCGATGCGCGGGCCTGCGGTCGACGGGGCTCGCTCGTCGCGGTGGGTGAGCACCACGTCGTAGTCGGCCAACAGTTCCGGCACCGAGGATGCAGGAAGGTCCTCGTCGCGTGCCTCGATGTCGACGTCCGAGTTACCCAACCGCGTCAGCACCCCGGGCAGCAGCAGGGCAGCACCGGACGGGAACAACGCGACTCGGACGCGTCCCCGCGGGGACGCACGGTACCGATCCATCTCGGCTCTAGCGCGGCTGACCGCAGCGAGCACCTCGTCGGTACGCAGCACCAGAGCACGTCCCGCGTCGGTCAGTCGGAGCCGGCGACCGTCCGGTTCGAGGAGCGTCACACCCGCTTCCCTGGCCAGCAGCTTGAGTTGCTGGGATACCGCCGAGGGGGTCATCGACATCGCGTCGGCCACCGCTGCGCCAGTTCCACGGTCGGCGAGTTCCGCAAGGATCCGCAGCCGCTCCACGTTCATGCAGTAAATCTTAACTGTTGATGCGGATATATTCGATTGTGCTGATCATTCGCAGCGGACACGATGGACGCCATGACCACTCGCGACCGCCTCCTCGGATTGACCGTCGCCGTGCTGTGGGGACTGAACTTCCTCGCCATTCGCGTCGGACTCGATCATTTTCCGCCGTTCTTCTTCGGCGCATTGCGCTTCCTGGTCATCGCCATCCCGGTCGTCCTGTTCGTCCCGAGGCCGAAAGTGCCGCTGAAGTGGTTGCTGCTCTACGGCTCCGGGTTCGGATTTCTGCAATTCGCCTTCCTGTTCGCGGCGATGGCAGCAGGCATGCCCACCGGATTGGCGTCACTCGTGCTGCAGTCGTCCGCCCCGTTCACCGTTGTGCTCGGCGCTGTTCTGCTGCGCGAACACGTCTCTCGCAGACAGGCGATCGGCATCGCGGTCGCCGTCCTCGGCATGGTCCTGATCGGATGGGACCGCGCTCAGAACGCCTCCCTGCTTCCGGTGATCCTCACCCTCCTCGCCGGCCTCGGCTGGGCGTTCGGCAATCTGGGAAACCGACTCGCCAAGTCCGATTCGCCGATGACGCTGATGCTGTGGATGACCGTCGTTCCGCCGCTGCCGATGCTGGCGCTGTCCGCGATCTTCGAGGGCCCGAGCACCGGCTGGCATGCGCTGACGGAGTCGTTCGGTCCGCAAGGCTGGCCAGGGTTGGTCGCGTTGGCCTACATCGTGATTCCCGCCACCATCATCGGCAGCGGTCTCTGGAGCATCCTGATGAGCCGCAACCCCGCCGGACTGGTCGCGCCGTTCTCGCTGATGGTTCCCGTCGTCGGGATCGCCGGTGCCTGGATATTCCTGGGCGAGAACCCGTCCGTGCTCGCACTGATCGGTGGCGTCGTCGTGATCAGCGGATGCCTCGGCGGCATGGCCGTGCGACGGTCGGTCGAAGTTCGGGAGAAAGCACCGGTGTGAGAGGCGGGAGTGGAGCCTGCGGAATGACCCAATAGGGCGGGAGTGGAGCCTGCGGAACGACCCGGGGGTCGCGGGAGTGGAGCCTGCGGAACGACCCGGGGGTAGCGGGAGTGGAGCCTGCGGAATGACCGAGGGGTAGAAACCGCCGACGTGAAACTGCACGCTCTTCTGTGCCAGACTCGGCGGATGGTTGAAGTGGGTGAGCGCAGACGTATCGGTGCACGTGGCCGTGTGGCACTGCGCGCGGCGGAGCTGGCGACCTGGGCGTCTCGCAAGGCGGGTCGGGGCAAGGGCTCGATGATCGGCGGACTCGTCGCCCTGAAGATCGATCCGAACATCCTCGGCGGGCTCGGTCACGGACGACGAACCGTCATCGTCACCGGCACCAACGGCAAATCCACCACCACGCGTATGACGGCCGCTGCCCTTGCCACCCTCGGTGACGTCGCCACCCAGGCCGACGGCGCGAACATGGATGCCGGCATCGTCGCGGCCCTGCACGCTCACTTCGATGCCGAACTGGCTGCTCTCGAGGTCGACGAACTGCACGTCCCCCATGTCTCCGACGAGGTGGAACCGGCGGCTATCGTGTTGCTCAACCTCAGTCGCGATCAGCTCGACCGCGTGGGCGAGATCAACATGATCGAACGCAAGCTGCGCGCCGGACTGGCCCGGCATCCCGAGACCGTCGTCATCGCCAACTGCGACGACGTCCTCGTCACGTCGGCAGCATTCGACGCACCGAACGTCGTCTGGGTCGCGGCCGGCGGCGGATGGGCCGGCGATTCGGTCAGCTGCCCGCGCACGGGCGAACCCATCCTGTGGGAGGGCGAGCACTGGTACAGCACCGGCAGCGACTTCAAGCGCCCGACGCCGGACTGGTGGCTCGACGACGAGAATCTCTACGGGCCCGACGGACTCGTCCTGCCGATGACGTTGTCACTGCCAGGTAAAGCCAACCGCGGCAACGCAGCTCAGGCCGTGGCCGCCGCAGTGACCCTCGGCGCGAGCGCGGAAGGTGCCGTCGCCGCCGCGTCGAGCGTCGACGAAGTAGCCGGACGCTACTCCACCATCCAGTACGGATCTCATTCCGTCAGAATGCTTCTCGCGAAAAACCCTGCCGGCTGGCAGGAGGCGCTGTCGATGATCGACCCCACCTGCGACGGGCTCGTCATCGCCGTCAACGGTCAGGTTCCCGACGGCGAAGACCTGTCGTGGTTGTGGGACGTCCGCTTCGAGCATTTCGAGAACGTGGCCGTCGTCGCCGCCGGCGAACGTGCAACCGACCTCGGAGTTCGCCTGCTCTACGCGGGTTCGCAGCACACCACCATCGCAGATCCGTTGCAGGCCATCGCGTCCTGTCCGCCGGGCCGCGTCGAAGTGCTCGCCAACTACACCGCGTTCCGCGATCTCGGGCGCGCGCTGGCACGTGAGGTGAAAGATGTCTGAGTCCACCGTCCGCATCGGTCTGGTCCTGCCCGACGTGATGGGCACCTATGGCGACAACGGCAACGCGCTCATTCTGCGGCAGCGGCTTCGGATGCGAGACATCGACGCCGAGGTCGTGCAGATCACCCTCAGCGATCCGGTTCCCGATTCACTCGACGTGTACACCCTTGGTGGAGCCGAGGATTCGGCGCAGCGCCTGGCGACGCGTCACCTCACCCGATACCCCGGACTACAGAACGCCGCTGCTCGCGGAGCGCCCGTGCTGGCCATCTGCGCCGCGATCCAGGTCCTCGGCCACTGGTACGAGACCTCCGCAGGCGAACGCGTCGACGGCATCTCGCTCTTCGACGTCACCACCGCACCGCAGGCGACGCGTTCGATCGGTGAAGTCGTCACCGAACCCGCGCTCGAAGGACTCACTCAGAAGCTCACCGGTTTCGAGAACCACCGCGGCGGAACGACTCTCGGCCTGGATGCGTCGCCGTTGGCCAAGGTCACCCACGGTGTCGGCAACGGTGTCGGCAACGGTGTCGGCGACGGACGCGAAGGCGTCGTGCAGGGTTCTGTGATCGGCACGTACATGCACGGCCCGGTACTCGCCCGGAACCCGGAATTGGCGGACTACTTGTTGGAGCGTGCCTTGGGCACCACTCTCGCTCCCCTCGAGCTTGCCGAGGTTGCGCAGTTACGTAAAGAGCGGCTGCGCCGCACGTGAATGAAAACTCGTAGCCCACTACGAATTTCCACTCACAAGGCGCAACGTTCGCACGGGTACGACGCGTCGTCCCAACCCTCTCTGACCAGCACCTCGCGGACCTCGCGGTACACACCGCACGGGTCGTCGGTCACTTCGTGCCAGCCGTACATCAACCGCGGCAGGTTCCTCAGCTCCGCAGCATTGTCACGCCTGCGATCGCGAAATCGCCGCTGCTTGGCAGAGTGGAAGGCCTGGCCGTCCAGCCTGACGATGAGGTCGCAGATCTGATAGCGAATGTCCTCGAAAAGCTGTCGGCCGTCAACGAATACCGGGGCCTGCCGCTGCCCGACCGGCAGACCGTGTGCCTGCTCGACGTCGAGTACATAACGGTGTTCGAGTGCAGAATGGACTCCGTCGCGCATGAGAGCCAGCGTGTGCAAAATCGGTTTGAGGTAGCGCATCGGTCGCCGGACTTCGACCTTGCTCGTCATGGCTGAGACGTTCACGCCACCCGAAGACATCGCCGAGACCAATGTGGTCGTCGCTTGCCTCGACGTCGGCTCTGCGACAACGAGATCGAGGACCGTATCGACGGTGCTCGTTCGAGCCGGATTCGTCTCGACACCGATGTGTCCCATGGCTCGGGAACGGTGGACCACTACCCCGGGATGGATTTGTTCGTTGCTTTCCGAGGTGAAGTTCTGCTTGGCGTGCCTCATCGTCAGCGGCTTGCTGGTGGCCGAGCATCCGTACGGAACGGTGACGTGAACCGGGCCTGCCGCAGGCCGAACCCACCCCCATTCCTCCGCGGCGGTGGTGTGACTGAGCAACGCTCCCCGCCCTGCGTACAGCAGCGCTGCAGACAATTGCATCTCACGAGTCAGCGGCCCATTGGTCACCGAGACGACTCCACGAAACACTCTCAGCCACTGCCCGGTTTCCACGTAGTGGTTGATCGAATCCTTGTTGACGCCGAAAGCATGCATCTGTTTCGTGGTGATGATTCCGTGCTGCTCGTCCAATAATCGCTGCCAGGTACCCGCTGGTCTTGTCCTCATGGACCTCAGGATGGCCGGTTTCCAGCGCCCACGTCAGAATCTATCCACAGGGTGTGCACAACTCCGGGTCGTGAGTGGAAACTCGACCCCTGCTACGAGGTTTCGTGCACGTGCGGCGAAGCCGCTCTACATGCGCCGACGCCCCGTCAACGCGCGCCCCAACGTCAACTCATCAGCGAATTCGAGGTCTCCGCCCATGGGCAGGCCAGAGGCGAGGCGAGTGATGGCCAGGCCGGGGAAGTCACGCATCATGCGGACCAGATACGTGGCAGTGGCTTCGCCCTCGGTGTTGGGGTCGGTGGCGATGATGACTTCGGTGACGTCGACGCCGTCGTCCTGGGTTCCGACGCGGGTCAACAACTCTCGGATTCGGAGCTGATCCGGCCCCACTCCGTTCAGTGGGTCGAGCGCTCCGCCGAGTACGTGGTAGCGGCCCTTGAACTCTCGTGTACGTTCCACGGCCTGGACATCTTTGGGCTCTTCGACGACGCAGATCATCGATCTGTCACGACGTGAGTCCGCGCAGATTCGACATAGTTCCTTGTCCGAGACCGTGCCGCAGACGATGCAGAACTGCACACCGTCGCGAATGCGCTGCAGCGCGCGCATGAGCCGATCCACCTCGGGAGGTTCGACGCCCAGGAGGTGAAAAGCTATGCGCTGAGCGCTCTTCGGACCGACTCCGGGAAACTTGCCGAGTTCGTCGATCAGATCCTGTACGGGACCTTCGTACACCGCTCAGAACCCGGGAAGGCCGGGCATGCCTCCGAGACCACCAGCGAGGGGGCCCATCTTCTCGCTCGCGACGGCCTGAGCCGCGCGAGACGCATCGGCGATCGCGCCGATCACCAGGTCCTGCAGAGTCTCGACGTCGCTCGGGTCTACGACCTTGGGGTCGATGGTCAGTCCGACCACCTCACCGGTTCCCTTGACGGTGGCGACCACGAGGCCACCGCCCGCCTGGCCGGTCACTTCGGTTTCCGCGATCTCGGCCTGCGCCGCCATCAGCTGCTGCTGCATCTGCTGGGCCTGCTGCAGGATCGATGCCATGTCGGGCTGTTCACCGGGTTGCACTGTGTCGTCCTCTCGCGTGGGTCGAAGCGAACACCAGCGTAGCCGCACCTTGGATCGCTGTGATTCACTGCGCGTCGAATCGACCTACCGACCTGAGTGTCCACAATTTCGCGGCAGACACGGGATCGCGCCTGCGGTGACGAATGGTGGACACTCAGCGCAGTGCCTTCCGGCGATGCCGCACGGTTCGCCCTCGGAAACGAGGATCAGCGTTGCTCCGCGCGATGGTCGTATCCGGCGGGGAGCAGTTCGCCGGCAAGAACGCTGACGAGGCCGTCGGGCAAATCGATGATAACGCGCATCAGGGGATAGAGGTCGGCGAAGATCTGACGATCCTTACCGCACGGGCTCTTCACCCCGCGCCCGTGGTTGCCGACCGCCACGATGTGCGTCGGCTCGGTCGCACCGGCCGCCCGAGCCGCGGCAAGCGCGACTGTCTCTGCGCACGGGCCACCGGTGAAGTGATAGAGATTCACCCCGGCGAAGGTTCGGCCGTCCGCCACTCTCACCGCCGCACCCATCGTGTGGATGCCGTCCTCATCAGGTCCCGCATCCGTCGACGAATCGATTGTCTGCCTGGCCAGTTCGACCAGCGTCCGATCCCTGTCGGTCGCGGGTTGTGCGGAAGAGAAGGACACGATGCGATTCTAGAGCCCCGCGCCTGAACATCTGTCAATACTGAGCGCACGTAGTCTTGCGGAATGGATCAGCCTGCGAGCCCCTCCCCTCGCAAGCGTCGGGTGACGCCTCAGACCATGGCCGAGGCGGGTATTGCGCTGACGCTGCCGAAGGTGTCGGTGAAGTCGGTGGCCGAAAGCCTGGGCGTGTCGATCGTCGCGATCTACAACAACATCGACGATCTTTGTTCACTCAAGGCCCTCGTGGCGGAGGAGATTCTACGCAGGTGGTCGCCGCCGCTTCCCGGTGACGACGAATCGATGCACGACGCGTTGCTGGCCCTCGCGTCCGCGATGCGCGAGCTGGTTCACTCCAACCCGGGTATCGCGGAGTATCTGATCGGCCTGACTCCCAGCTCGATCGACGCCATCCGTATGGCCGACTCGGTGCAGACGCGCTATCGAACTCGATACGACCTCACTCCGAAGCAGGCGACGTGGGCTGTCATCACCGTCTGCGAGCATGCGCTTGCCTTGGCCGAGATGGTCTACAACTCTGCTCGACGCGATCGTGAGTACGACGACGCGATCGCGGCGCGCACCGACCTGGACACACTGCCGGGGGCCTACGACACGGTCGACCGTGGACCCGACGGGATGTTCCTGTGGTCGATGCGCACCGTGGTCGTCGGAACACTCGAGCTCATCGAGGCCCCCGACTTCGAGCAGGCCTAGATCAACTCGCGGCGCAGGTTCTCCAGCGTCGCGGCCTGGATCTTCTTCAGTCCCAGCGGTGCGAAGGTCTTCTCGAAGAATCCGCCGATGCCGCCTGCGCCCTTCCACTCCGTCGTCGTGGTGACCGTGGTGCCCGCGCCGTCCGGGGCGACCGACCACGTGGTGACCATGGAGGAATTGGCGTCGCGTTCGGTGATGGTCGATCCGGCGACGGTGACGGTCGCGGCGACGTTGCGCACTCGCTTCTCGGTGGCCTGCAGGGTCCACGTGGCCACGGTTCCGTCTCCTTGCCCGCCCTGGACCACCTCGTAGTCGCGGTACTGCTCGGGGAGGATGCGTGGGCGCACCGTCTCGTAGTCGGCGAGCGCAGCGAGCACTCGATCCGGTGTGGTGGCGATGGTGGCGGAACTGGATGCACTGACCTGAGCCACGGAAACGTTCTCCTTCGATAGCGAACGGGATGTGCGTCCATACTGCCTCGCCGCGCACGCGCGGCAGGCATCCCGCCGGACGGTGTGTGATGTGCTTCACACACGTAAATCTCATCCCGCAAAACACATGCATGGCGCAACCATTTGTCCGATTTACTCCGATTCTCCGCGGAGATTCGGCAACAGTTGCGTGAAGTTTCACCGGTCGGACGCCGATGCCGGTGGATACCACGCGGTACGAGATATAGCGTCTGAGTGTGGCTTCAGTGAATGCTCTTCTCGGACGACGGCCAGAACCGAGGGAGAGCGGTTACGCAGCGCACCGGTCGGGTGTCGAGCAGCTGCTTCGCAGCTATCGCGCAATTCCCGCCGATGCGACGGTGCGTCTGGCGAAGAAGACGTCCAACCTGTTCCGGGCCAGGACGACCACCACCACACCGGGGCTCGACGTGTCGGGCCTGAGCAAGGTCATCACCGTCGATCCCGCCTCGCGCACAGCAGATGTCGCCGGAATGTGCACCTACGAGGACCTGGTCGACGCGACGCTTCCCTACGGCCTGGCACCCCTCGTCGTCCCGCAGCTCAAGACGATCACCCTCGGCGGAGCCGTCACCGGACTCGGCATCGAGTCCACGTCGTTTCGTAGCGGACTCCCCCACGAATCGGTGCTCGAGATCGATGTCCTCACCGGCAGCGGCGAGATCGTCACCGCAACACCGGAGGGCGAACACGCGGATCTCTACTGGGGCTTTCCCAACTCGTACGGAACCCTCGGCTACTCCACTCGGCTGAAGATCCAGCTCGAACCCGTGTTGCCGTATGTCGCGTTGCGCCACCTGCGATTTCACGATCTCGACACCTTGCAGTCCACGATGGACCGCATCGTCGAGCAGCGCGAGTACGACGGCATCGAGGTCCAGTACCTCGACGGCGTGGTCTTCAGCGCCGACGAAAGCTACCTCACCCTCGGCGTCCAGACCGACGAACCGGGACCGGTCAGCGACTACACCGGTGCCGACATCTTCTACCGATCGATCCAGCACGCGTCGGATACACCCAAGACCGACCGCCTCACCATTCACGACTACCTGTGGCGCTGGGACACCGATTGGTTCTGGTGCTCCCGAGCGTTCGGAACTCAGAACCCGAGAATTCGACGGTTCTGGCCGCGCAAGTACCGGCGCAGTAGTTTTTACTGGAAGCTCATCGGTCTCGACCGTAAGTACGACATCGGCGATCGACTCGAGAAGCGCAAAGGAAATCCGCCGCGCGAACGCGTCGTGCAGGATGTCGAGGTTCCGATCGAACACACCGCAGGCTTCGTGGCGTGGTTCCTCGACAACATCCCGATCGAGCCGTTGTGGTTGTGTCCCTTACGTCTTCGCGAGCCCGCAGCACCGGGCGCGAATCCGGCCAGGCCGTGGCCGCTGTACCCACTCGAACCCAAACGCACCTACGTCAACATCGGATTCTGGTCTTCGGTCCCGATCGTTGCAGGCGAACCCGAGGGTGCCGCGAACCGCGGCATCGAGAAGAAGGTCACCGAGTTCGACGGGCATAAATCGCTGTACTCGGACGCTTATTACACCGAACATGAATTCGCCGTTCTGTACGGCGGCGATCGATACGAAGTGTTGAAGAAGAAATACGATCCCGAATCCCGATTGTTGGATTTGTACTCGAAGGCGGTGCAACGCAGATGACGACGTTCAAGGACTCCGGCAATCGCACGGTGAACGGTGCCCAGAAGCTCAAGATCTCCGAGATTCTCGAACTGATCTCCGACGGCAACATCCCACTGCGCTTCACCGCTTACGACGGCAGCACCGCAGGACCCGAGGACGCGAGAATCGGCCTCAACCTCAAGAGCCCCCGCGGAACCACCTATCTCGCAACCGCTCCCGGCGATCTCGGCATGGCGCGCGCATACGTCTCGGGCGATCTCGAAGCAACGGGAGTCCATCCGGGCGACCCCTACGAGCTGCTGGCGCTGATGGGCGACGAGCTGCACTTTCGTCGCCCCTCGGCGATGACACTGACATCGATTGCCCGTTCGCTCGGCTGGGATGTGTTGCGGCCCATCGCTCCCCCACCCCAGGAAGCAATCCCGAGGTGGCGTCGCATCGCAGAAGGTCTGCGTCACTCCAAGACTCGCGATGCCGAAGCGATCCACCATCACTACGACGTGTCCAATGCCTTCTACGAGAAGGTACTCGGCCCCTCCATGACGTACACCTGCGCGGCGTTCGAGAGCGCCGATCAGTCGCTGGAAGCCGCACAGGAGAACAAGTATCGCTTGGTGTTCGACAAGCTCGGCCTGCAACCGGGTGATCGCCTGCTCGACATCGGCTGCGGTTGGGGCTCGATGGTGCGCTACGCCGCCCGCCGCGGAGTGAAGGTGATCGGTGTGACGCTCTCCCAGGAGCAGGCGTCGTGGGCACAGCAGGCCATTGCCGACGAGGGCCTGTCAGAGTTGGCCGAGGTGCGCTTCTCGGACTATCGCGACGTCCCCGAGACCAACTTCGACGCCATCTCATCCATCGGACTGACCGAGCACATCGGCGTGCACAACTACCCGTCGTACTTCACGTTCATCCAGTCGAAGCTGCGCGACGGCGGCCGGCTGCTCAACCACTCGATCACCCGGCCGGACAATCGCGCGCACGCCAAGGCCGGCAGCTTCATCGACCGGTACGTCTTCCCCGACGGGGAGCTCACCGGATCGGGCCGCATCATCACCGAGATCCAGGACGTCGGACTCGAGGTTAGGCACGAGGAGAACCTGCGCGAGCACTACGCCCTGACGCTGGCCGGCTGGTGCCGGAACCTCGTCGAGAACTGGGACGCCTGCGTGGCCGAAGCCGGTGAGGGAACAGCCCGCGTCTGGGGCCTGTACATGGCCGGGTCTCGTCTGGGCTTCGAGCGCAATGTGGTTCAGCTGCACCAAGTTCTGGCCGTCAAACTCGGACCGAAGGGACAGGCCGACGTCCCCCTGAGGCCTTGGTGGAACGGCTGACGCTTGTGAGCGAAAACTCGACTCCTGCTACGAGGTTCCGCGCACATGGGAGCGTCAGCGACCCGTTCCCCGCAGGATGACTCGCGCGGTCTCGGTCGGCTGATCCCAGTGCGGGAAGTGTCCGCATTTGTCGAACCAGTGCAGGGTGGCGTCGGGGAATCGCTTCAACGCCACTGTGGCCTGGCTGGGTGTGGTGACCTTGTCCTGACGGCCCCAGCCGATGAGCAGCGAGCCCTGCAGGGAACCTTTCGGGGAACCCTGTTGCTTCGGCCCGTGGATCAGCGCCTTGCGTGCGGCGTCGAGCGAAGGTGATGTCTTGGTGGAGAAACCCTTCAGCTCCTGCTCGACCAGCCCACTCGGAAGTTTCCAGGGCGCGGCCGAGAACTGCGCCAGTGCAGCAGTTCTGGTGACCGGGTTACCGGCCAGGAACGGCACGAGCGGCTGCACGTTCTTCATCAGTGCCAACGACGCGGTGATCGTGGCTCCGAAGATCTTGACCTGCCGGTCGTTCCAGAACCCGCCGGGATCGAGCGCCACCATCGAGCCTCGGTGACCGCGGCGGGCCAGTTCGACGACCATGCGCGCACCCATCGAGCTTCCGACGAGATCGGCGTCGGAGAGACCTTCGTTGTCGAGAAATTCCCGCAACGCGTCGGTCAACGACGCGATGGAGACCTCGGGCAGCGGCGGAGTCTTTCCGAACCCGGGCAGGTCGAGGGCGATGACCTCACGATGTTTGGCGAGGGCGGGGACGATCGGGTCCCAGTTTCCGTGAGAGGACCCGAGCCCGTGGACGAGGACGATCGGGGTTCCGCTTCCGGTTCTGACACTGTGCATACCGGCGTTGTACCCCGAGCGCGCCGATCTACACCTTGGGGCTGTAGTGCGAGGGGTCCGATCGCCGCTCCACGGGCGGCAGATTGCGGGCCGGTGTGTGCACCAACGGTGCCGTTCTCGGGGTTCGGCCCTTGACACGATCCCATCCCGCGCGGCCTCGCGGGTGCAGTCGCCGTCGTGGCGGAACCAACCCGAACACCAGGTTCACTGCCTTGCCGAACAACGCCAGGCGCTTCTCGTCCCGCTCGGACCAGCTGTAGCCGAGGAGCGTGCGTACCGGCTCGTCGTAGAGCCCGACGGTGATCCAGACGAACAGCCTCGCCACCGGACGCCGGAACACGGCCCAGATCGGCTCGGGCAGCCAGGCCGCATACGGCGGTGGTCCCAGCTTCGACAGGTCCAGCACCCCGCGGGCGGCCATGTTGTCCTCCAACACGTGTCGGCACATGTGATCCCAGTACTGCTGGAACTCCGGCCAGGTGGCAGGCACCGACCGCATGCTCATGCCGTAGAGGCGGTACCACTGCACGTGCTCGTCGAACAGCTGCACCTTCTGAGCCTCGGTCAGCCCGCCCATGAAGTGGCCTGCAGTGAGCACCGTGCCCATGAAGAAGGTGGCGTGCGCCCAGTAGAACGTGTCGGGATCGAGCGCGTGGTACTTGCGGCCCTTGGAGTCGATTCCCTTGATGTTCGTGTGATAGCCGCGGACCTGCAGTGCGGTCTCCTCGGCCCGATCGCCGTCGAACACGACCCCACCGATGGGGTACAGGGACCGGTACAGCCGCTGCCAGCGCTCGTCGAAGAACGTGGAGTGTTGCTCCACCCCGGCTCCGAGCCCTGGGTGCATGTTCTGCATCGACCCTGCCCAGACGCCCTGCAGCATCCCGCGCCAGTCGCCGAAGTACTTCCAGGTGAGCGAATCCGGACCGAGCGGGACGGGTCGATCGGGCTGACTACGCATGTTGTCAGACTAGGGTTGACAACATGCGTAGTCAACAGTTGGAGGAACGCAGATCCAAGCGCTACGACGCGTTGCTCGCGGCCGGGGTCGAACTCCTCGGCTCTCCGGACGGTCCGGCCGTCAACGTGCGGGCCGTCTGCCGTACCGCCGGCCTGACCGAGCGGTACTTCTACGAGAGCTTCTCCGACCGGGACGCCTTCGTCCGCGCGGTGTACGCGTGGGTCGGCACCAGAGCACAGGGCGCCTTGCTCGACGCCGTGATGCAGGCGAGCACTGCCGAGGACACCATCGCCGCGCCGGTACGCGTATTCGTCGAACTCATCATCGACGAACCGCGAACCGGACGGGTGCTGCTCATCGCGCCGTTGGCCGAACCGGCACTGAGCCGACGCGGCCTCGATCTCCTGCCCGGCTTCGTCGAACTAGTGCACTCCCAACTGCCCGACACCGACGATCGACAGCTGATCGCCGTCGGAACCGTCGGGGCGCTGACGGCCCTGTTCATCGGCTATCTCGACGGCACGCTCACCGTCACCCGCGAAGCCCTCGTGGCGCACTGCATTCGGCTGATCTCCGAAGCCTCCGTGCGAGGATGACGCCACCTCTAACCGAAGGAGTTCTTCATGTCCGATCTCGACCAGTCGTTCGCCGACGCGCAGGTAGACGTCAAGAAGCTCACGTCCAAGCCGAGCAACGACGACCTACTGAGCCTGTACTCGCTCTACAAGCAGGGTTCGATCGGTGACGCCTCGGGTAAGCGGCCCGGACGACTGGACATGGTGAACCGAGCGAAGTTCGATGCCTGGGCGAAGCTCGAAGGTACGAGCCAGGATTCGGCGAAGCAGCAGTACGTGGATCTGGTGACCAAGCTCCTCGCCGGCTGAGCCAACGGCTATGGTCGAGTGCGGGGGTAACGCAACGAAGGGACCCGCATGAGACGCACCGACAGCGACGTCGACGAGGCCGAGCTCGACATCGAAAAGCCGAAGACCCACGCGGCAGGCCCCGTCGCCGTCGCAGTGTCGATGAAGCGAGCGCTCGGGCACATGGGCCCGAAGCGCACCGCGCAGACGCTGCTCAAGCTCAATCAGGCCGAGGGTTTCGACTGCATGAGCTGCGCGTGGCCCGACCCTGATCCGGGCCACCGGCACGCGGCGGAATTCTGCGAGAACGGCGCGAAGGCCGTTGCCGAGGAAGCGACGACGACGCGGGCGACGCCGGAGTTCTTCGCGCAGCACAGCATTGCCGAACTCGACAGTCACACCGAGCACTGGCTGGGCCAGCAGGGCCGGATCACGCACCCGATGATCAAGCTGCCCGGCGGCAGCCATTACGAGCCCATCGAGTGGGACGACGCATTCCGCCTGATCGGCGACGAACTGAAGTCTCTCGCGAGTCCCGACGAGGCCATCTTCTACACCTCGGGTCGCGCCTCGAACGAGTCCGCGTTCACCTATCAGCTCTTCGCCCGGGCGTTCGGCACGAACAACATGCCCGACTGTTCCAACATGTGTCACGAGTCGACGTCCATCGCGCTGCAGGAGTCCATCGGCATCGGCAAGGCCAGCGTCACGCTCGACGACGTCCACACTGCCGAGCTGATCATCCTCGCCGGTCAGAATCCCGGAACCAATCATCCCCGTATGCTCTCGGCCCTCGAGATGGCCAAGCAGAACGGCGCAAAGATTCTGTCCATCAACCCACTTCGCGAAGCGGGTCTGCTCAACTTCAAGAACCCGCAGACCCCGCGCGGCATGGTCGGCCCGGGAACGGACCTGTCGGATCTGCACCTGCCGATCAAGCTCAACGGCGACCTCGCACTCTTCCAGGCCATCGGCTCACTGCTGGTGAAGTGGGATGCACTCGATCACGAGTTCCTCGACAACTACACCGTCGGCTTCGACGCATGGAAGGCGCATGTCGCCGAGGTCGACTGGGATCTCGTCACCGAGGTGACCGGATTGTCGGTTGCGCAGATCACCGAGGCAGCCGAGATGTTGCGCGACTCCAAGGCCACGGTCTACTGCTGGGCCATGGGTCTGACGCAGCACCGCAATGCCGTCGCGACCATCAAGGAAGTCACCAATCTCGCGTTCGCACAGGGCAACATCGGCCGAGCAGGTGCCGGACTGCTACCGGTGCGCGGCCACTCGAACGTGCAGGGCGACCGCACGATGGGTATCTGGGAACGCCCTCCGGTGAAGTTCCTCGACGCGATGGCGGCGGAGTTCGACTTCGAGCCGCCGCGCGAGCACGGCTTGGACACCGTCGATTCCATCCGGGCCATGCGCGACGGCAAGGCGCATTTCTTCCTCGGACTCGGCGGCAACTTCGTCCAGGCGACACCGGACAGTGACGTCACCTTCGAGGCGCTGCGCAAGATGCGGATGACGGTGCAGATCTCCACCAAGATCAACCGCTCGCACCTCGTGTGCGGTGAGACGTCGATCATCCTGCCGACCCTGGGCCGCACCGAGAAGGACGTGCAAGCCAGTGGTGAGCAATGGGTCTCGGTCGAGGACTCCACGTGCTCGGTGCATTCCTCGCGCGGACCGCTGAAGCCCGCGAGCGAGTTCCTTCGTTCCGAGGTCGCGATCGTCAGCGGCATCGCAGAGGCGACACTCGGCGACCGCTACGGTCTCGATTGGAGAGGCTTCCGCGACGACTACCGCAACATCCGCAAGCACATCTCCCGCGTCGTCGCCGGTTGCGAGGGTTACGAGGTCAATGTTCGACGCCCCGGCGGCTTCGTGCTTCCGCACCCGCCCCGCGACAGCCGGACATTCGAGACCAAGAGTGGCCGAGGCGAATTCGCGGTGTCACCGATCGATGTGCTGCAGGTTCCGCCGGGCCATCTGATCCTGCAGACGCTGCGTAGCCACGATCAGTTCAACACCACGATCTACGGCCTCAGCGATCGGTACCGCGGGATCGAGAACGGCCGACGCGTCATCTTCGTGCACCGCGAGGACATCTCGGCCCTCGGTTTCCGCAACGGTGACATGGTCGATCTCGTCACCAAGTGGGACGACGACGACGTGGATCGCTGCGCGCCGTCGTTCCGCATCGTCGAGTACGACACCCCGCGGGGATCGGCTGCTGCGTACTATCCCGAGACCAATCCGTTGATCCCGTTGGATTCGACTGCGCTGCAGAGCAACTGCCCCACCTCGAAGTCGGTGATCATCTCGATGGTTCCGGCGGGGACGGGTGTGCAGGGAACCTCGAACGGTCATCAGGACAACGAGGGTTCGGACGAGGGGCACAAGTCGCACCCGCAGCCGCATCACCTGAGCTGAGGCTCGTACTAGACCAGTGCTCGACCCGAACGCATCAGACGCTCGACATCGCGCAGCAGGATGTTGAACGGAAATGCTCGCACGACGGGCGGCAACACCCGGTTGAGCAGGGACGCGCTGCGCAGCAACAGCGCAAACCGTCTCTGCTCGACCGGGTCCCAAGGTAACTCGAGCCCGGTCATGGACTTGCGCAGAAAATCCGGATCGCCGGTCACGACGGCGTCGATTCCGCACCGATGTCCCACTGCCGGAACTGTCGACGCATCACGTCGTCGGCGGCCTCGACGTCGCGTCGCGCAAAGGCCTCGATCAGTTCTTCGTGACTGCGCACTGCATCTTCACCCCATCGCTTGTCGGTCGCGTACAACCGCGGCGTGTATCTGACCGCACCGAGGAGGAACCACGCCAACTTGGTTCCGCCTGCGATCTTGTTCACGAATCGATGGAACTCGAACTCGTAGTACTCAACCGATTCGGTATCCGAGCGGGCCACGGCGTCACGGAGACCGTCGTTGAGTGCGGTCAGCCGATCCAGATGCTCGGGTGTGATGCTGCGAGCGGCCCGACCGGCGAGTGTGCCGGCGATGGTCCCCTGCAGCCAGAAGATGTCGTCCACATCCTGGCGCGAGAGCTCACCGACGCGGTAGCCGCGTCGAGGCACCTGCTCGACGAGCCCTTCGCCGCGCAGCGAAACGAGTGCTTCCCGTACCGGAGTGGCACTGACGCCCAACTCCGCCGCCGTCTCGTCGATTCGCACGAATGTCCCTGGCTCGAGCGCACCCGTGACGATCTGCTGGCGAATACTGGCGGCGACATCCTCCGCGAGCTGTGGGCGACGACGCAACACGATGACCTACAGTCCGTACGTCTTGCCGATTATGTCGCGCTGAATCTCGTTGGTACCGCCGTAGATCGAGGACACGAGAGTGGTCCTGACATGCTTTTCCATGTCGAACTCGGTGGCGTAGCCGTAGCCACCCATCATCTGCATGCCTTCGAGCGCCACCTTCTTGGCGGTCTCGGTGAGCTTGAGCTTGGCCATCGACGCCTCGCGCGGGAAGAGCTTCGTCGGATTCTCGTCGACCAACCGAGCCACGTGGTAGACCAGCAGCCGGCCGCACTCGATCTCGGTGGCCAGATCGGCAATGCGATGCCTCAGTGCCTGGAACGTTCCGACGGGCCGTCCGAATTGCTGTCGCTGGGTGATGAAGTCGAGTGTGTCTTCGAATGCTCGTTGCGCCGTGCCGAGCATCATCGCCGCGAGAATGAGGCGCTCGATGTTCAGACCGGTCATCAGCTGAGACCACCCCTGCCCTTCCACCCCGACCACCGCGTCCTCGGGCAGCGCGCAGTCGGTGAAGTACAGGTCGTTGACTTCCTTGCCGCCCATCGTGTCGATGCCGACGATGTTCAGGCCCTCGACATCGGCCGGAACGTCGAACATCGTCAGGCCTTCGTGCTTCCCACCCTCTCTGCCTCCCTGGGTCGCTCCGCCGGCTCCGCTCCTGCCGGTGCGTGCGACGAGCAGGATCCGATCGGCGAAGTGCGCGTTGGAGCACCAGGTCTTCTGGCCGTTGATCAGCCAGCCGGTGTCGGTCTTCTCGGCGCGGCAGCTGAGGTTGCCGACGTCCGAGCCCGCCTCGGGCTCGGACATCGAGATCGAATAGCTCCGCCCGGCGACGATGCCGCCGAGAACGGTCTCCTTCTGTGTGGGTGTGCCGAATTTCTCGTAGGCCGCGCCGGTGATCAGGGTGGGTCCGATGCCGCCGATGGGAGCCATGGCCTTGGCAGATTCTTCGAGCAGTATGCACAGGTCGACGGTGCTGCCGCCCGCCCCGCCATGCTCCTCGGAAATGATCGCACCCAACCAGCCCAGCTCGGCCATCTTGTCGTAGAGCGCCTGATTGTGGGTGTGCTTCCCGTGCTCGGTGAGCGCGTCCCGCTGGGCGCGGGTGCCGGCCTCCTTGGCGCAGAAGGACGCGACAGCCTGGGCGAACGCGGTCTGTTCCTGGGTGAGATCGATACTCATGAATCGGCTCCTGCACATCGAGGCTGCGGGGGTTGTAGCAACCGAATCGGACGCATAGTGTGTCCTGGACAACATTGAATCACATCAAATATATGTGATGCGATCCGCTGGAGGATAGAGCCCGTGACGGACCAGATCGAACGAACGAACGAGAGCACCTTCGAAAGCCTCGACCCCAGAACAGGTGTCGCGCTCGCCACGTATCCGATCGCGGGCACCGCAGAGGTCGACGTCGCCGTCGCTCGCGCCCGGTCGGCCGCGCGCTGGTGGGACGTGCAGGGTTTTGTCGGACGCAAACGGTGGCTGCTCGAATTCAAGTCCGCCATCGCCAAGGACGCCGCGAGCCTCGCTACCGTCATCGCCGCCGAAACCGGCAAGCCGGACGAGGACTCTCTGCTCGAGGTCATGCTCGGCGTCGAACACCTCGACTGGGCGGCCCGCAACGCCGAGAAGATCCTGCGGCAACGCAAGGTCGGATCGGGTCTGCTCGCGGTGAACCAGAAGGCCTACGTCGGGTACCGCCCGTTCGGTGTCGTCGGAGTGATCGGCCCCTGGAACTACCCGCTCTACACACCGATGGGTTCGATCGCGTACGCCCTCGCGGCAGGCAACACCGTCGTGTTCAAACCGAGCGAACTGACGCCTGGCGTCGGGACCTGGTTGGCCGAGAAGTGGCAGTCGCTGGCCGCTCCGCACCCGGTGTTCCAGACGATCACCGGCGACGGATCCACCGGCACCGCCCTCGTCGAATCCGGTGTCGACAAGATCGCGTTCACCGGATCCACCGCCACGGCCAAGAAGGTCATGGCCACCTGCGCGAAGTCGCTGACCCCACTCGTCGCCGAGTGCGGCGGCAAGGACGCGATGCTCGTCGACGCAGACGCGGACATCACTGCCGCAGTGGAATTCGCGACGTTCGGTGCGATGGGCAACGCCGGGCAGACCTGCGCGGGCGTCGAACGCATCTACGTCGCGGCGCCGGTGTACGACCGATTCGTCGGCGAGTTCACCGCCGCGGTGAGGGCACTGAAGCCCGGCGGAACGAAGACCTCGTCCTACGGTCCGATGACGCTGGGTAAGCAGAGCGACATCGTGCGCGGCCAGATCGAGGACGCTCTGGCCAAGGGCGGCAAGGCGGTCGTCGGCGGACTCGACTCGTTGCACGGTCCGTACATCGACCCGGTGGTTCTCACCGGCGTACCCGAGGATTCGACGGCGATCACCGAGGAGACCTTCGGTCCGACCGTGGTGGTCAACAAGGTGCGCGATCTGGACGAGGCCATCGAACGCGCCAACGCGTCCAAGTACGGACTCGGCGCATCGGTGTTCACCCAGGACGGAGCGGTGGGCAGACGCGCCGCCGAGAAGCTCGATTGTGGTGTCGTGACGGTCAATTCGGTGCTCGGCTTCGCCGGTGTTCCGGCGCTGCCGTTCGGCGGCACGGGCGACTCGGGATTCGGCCGCATCCACGGTGCCGACGGCCTCCGTGAGTTCAGCACCGTGAAATCGTTGACCGTGCAGAGTTTTGCAGCTCCGGTCAATCTGCTGACGATGAAGCGCAAAGCGCGAAACATGAAGCTGTCCGTGCTGGCGCTCAAGCTTCGTCACGGACGGGGCTGACCATGGACATCAAGCCGAAGAAGGGGCGCTTCGGCTGGCTCCGCCGCATCGAGGAACTCGACCCGGTGCGGGACTGCCACACGATCCACCGCATCACCGCCGGCTACGAGTTTCCGTGGGACTACCAGCGTGCACTGGAATTCGCGTTGTTCCGTACCTACTGTGTGCCGACCATCTCGGCACTGTTGGTCAGGACCGGCGAATTCGAGAACAGGCCGCAGAAGCGCTACGACGACACCGCGCTGCTGATGGCCGAATTGCTCGAGCACGGATACGACTCCGAGCGGGGCCGCGAATCGCTTCGGATGGTCAACCGGATGCACGGGCAGTTCGACATCTCGAACGACGACATGCTCTACGTGTTGACGACGTTCATCTACGAGCCGATCGAGTGGATCGACACCTACGGATGGCGTCGCCTGCATCCGAAGGAACGACTCGCAACGTTCCACTTCTACTGCGAAGTGGGAAAGCGGATGGGAATCAAGAACATTCCCTCCTCGTACACCGAGCTCGCGCAGTTCAAGCTCGACTACGAGGAGCGCACGTTCCGCTTCAGCGAGGACAACCGACGGATCGGCACGTACACCCTCGAGCTGTACTGCTCGTGGTACCCCGCCGCGCTCACCCCCGCCGTGAAACAGGCAGTCTTCGCATTGCTGGACGACAGGATGGCGGGTGCCTTCGGCTTCCCGTCCGGCTCGGCGACGATCGAGCGGGCCGCCGTACGGGCTCTGCGTGCCCGAGCCCGGGTGGAGCGGTTCCTGCCCAAGCGGACTCACTCGCGGGCCACCGCCGACGCGTCGAACAAGACCTACCCCGGTTATCCCGTCGGCTACCGCCCTCGGGATCTGGGAGCTGGTGCCTGCCCGTACACCGCCGTGGCCACGCCTGCCTGAGTCCGGCGGCGATCACCCCAGCAGTACCGCTGTCATCGTCTGCTGCACACGGGCCATGGTTCGGTCGGAGCGCTCGAACCGCACCGTGCGACCGACGTCGAAGACCGACCCGAGAGCGGCGTGGATCAGAAATTTCGAGACCACCACGCTCGTGTTCGGCCGTGCTTCCCGCAGTAGTTGCGCCCAGCCGTCGATGTTGTGGCGCTGAATTCTGCGCAGCGTCGTCCGCCGATCGGCCGGCAGATTTCCGATCTCGGCGAAGTACACGGCCACGAGTTCGCCCTGCCTGAAGGTCAATTCGGTGTACAGCCTGGCGAACGTCCGCACCGCGTCGACCGGGGAGCTCGATTGCTCGAGCGCACCGGCGAGGGTGTCGGTGAGCTGGTCGTTGGCACGGTGCAACGCAGCCTCGAGCAGTTCGGCCTTGCTGGGGAAATAGCGGTACACACTGGAGGCAGTGATCGACGCCGCTGCGCCGATGTCGTCCAGGCCCACCTCGTGGTAGCCGTGCAGGTAGAACAGCCTGATCGAATGATGCAGCAGCTCTTCGCGCTTCGATGCATGCTCGAGAACGGATTCGCGGTGAGGAGATGCGCTGCCCTGCTGCGGAAGTTCGGTCCACAGAACCGACCGTGCGGCAGCGAGCATCGACTCCTCGATCTGCTTGGCCGACAACGCCGATCGATGCGCGGTGATGCTGGCGACCACACTGATTGCCGCGGTGGCCAGCAGCGCTGCATCGGATTCGGACAGATCGGGGCGAAGCTGTCGCAGCGGGACCGTCACCCGCTCGTGCACCGTTCGCAGCGCTCGGCGTAAGTACTCACGGTCCGAACCGACGAGATAGCGCCCCTCCCATCGATACAACCCACCGGTGCGCCGATTGTCGAGGGTGGTGGCGATGATGGCACCGATGACCGCGTCGATCCGAGCCTGCGGATCCTCCACATCGATGACGGCCGGATCGGTTGCCGCGACCAACGAGTCGGTCATCCGCGTGACGGTGTGGACGAACAAGGAGTACTTGGTGGGAAAGTGCCGGTACAGCGCAGGCCCGGAAATGCCGACGGTGGCGGCGATGTCCTCGATTCCGACGGGGTGATAGCCGCGCTCGCTGAAGGCCTCGGCCGCGGCCACCAGAATCTGCGCCTTTCGATTCCGTGGCCGACGCCGCTGCGCCGTCGTACCTGTCTCGTTCATCGCCTGCCCTTGCACCGCCGGTCGTCTCGATTCCCCATAGTAGCGGCATCGATGCGAATGATCGCAAACTTATTGCAGTGCTGAGCTGCAGAAATGCAGTCGACGAAGCTCCGGACAAAGCAGTGCCCGATCTGTAGGCTGCATCACATTCGATCCCCTGCTCTTACCGCTGACGAGAGGAACCGGCGATGGCCGCTCACCCGAACGAACCCCGGTTGTCCAACCGAAACAACTGGAACAACCACGTTCGACGGCACGCCCTCATGCAGCCCGACGCCGTGGCGCTCCGATTCCAGGGGCGATCGATCTCGTGGCGCGAACTCGACGACCGCGTGTCGAGATGCGCAGGCGTTCTGCAGAGCCGCGGAATCGGATTCGGCGACCGGGTGTTGATCGTGATGCTCAACCGACCCGAGTACCTCGAGGCGGTGCTGGCAATCAACGCGCTCGGGGCTCTGGCGGTGCCGGTGAACTTCCGGATGACTCCGCCCGAGGTGGCCTTTCTCGCGCAGAACAGTGGCTCCACCCTGGTGATCACCGACGACACGCTCACTCCGCTGGCCGAAGCAGTTGTGGCGCAGAGTGATTCACTGAACGGAATCATCACCGTCGGGGACGACTACGAGGCGCTGCTGTCCGCGGCTGAACCGGCGGACACCGTCGACGTTCCGGACGACGCCCCGGCCTTGATCATGTACACCTCGGGTACCACCGGAAGACCCAAGGGCGCGGTCCTCACGCACGCGAACATGCAGGCCCAGGCCTTCACCTGCGTCCGGGCACTGCAGATGAGCGCCACCGACGAGGTCGGTTTCTGCGCCTCACCGATGTTCCACATCGCCGCACTCGGCAGTCTCGCGCCGAGCCTGCTGCTCGGCATTCCCACCGTCGTCCACCCGGTCGGTGCGTTCGATCCGGGCACCCTGCTCGACGTACTCGCCGCCGAGGGTGTCACCAATCTCTTCCTCGTCCCCGTGCAATGGCAGGCGATGTGCGCGGAGCAGGCCGCGAACCCGAGAGAACTTGCCCTGCGGGTCATTTCCTGGGGTGCCGCCCCGGCCTCCGACACCGTCCTGCGCGCGATGTCGACAACGTTCCCGGGAGCGCTCAACGTCGCGGTCTTCGGGCAGACGGAGATGTCGCCCATCACCTGCGTGCTCGACGGCGTCGACGCCCTGCGCAAACTCGGCTCCGTCGGACGCGTCATCCCGACCATCGCCGCGCGCGTCGTCGACGACGAGATGAACGACGTGGCGCAGGGCGAGATCGGCGAAATCGTCTATCGAGGGCCCACATTGATGCAGGGCTACTGGGAGAACCCGGACGCGACGGCGGACGCATTCCACGGCGGCTGGTTCCACTCCGGCGACCTCGTACGCCAGGACGAGGAAGGCTTCGTGTTCGTCGTCGACCGCAAGAAGGACATGATCATCTCCGGCGGCGAGAACATCTACTGCGCCGAAGTCGAGAACGTCCTGTTCTCCCACCCCCGAATTCTCGAGGCCGCGGTGATCGGCCGCCCCGACGACAGATGGGGTGAGGTGCCCGTCGCGGTGGTCGCACTGCACGATTCGCCCGGCACCCCGGACCTGACACTCGACGAGCTTCTCGTGTGGCTCGGCGACCATCTCGCGCGGTTCAAACACCCCAAGGATCTGGTCGTCGTCGACGCCCTCCCGCGCAACGCGAGCGGCAAGGTGGTCAAGGTCGCACTCCGGAAGACCTACTCGCCGGCACCTGCCTGAAAGGCGGGCAGGGAGGCGTCGAACATGCCCGGTACACGACGCCCTTCGCGAGCCGACACGGGGCCGAAGTGCTGGTCGGGGCACACCCCGAATCGGATAGGACGTAGCCTGGCTGGGAAGGTTCGGTGGCTCGACCGGAATGACAGTCGTGTTGTTCGGTTAGATTGGGAGAGCCACCAGGCACGATGCAAGAGGGTCGAGACCTGTCAACGAGCGACGGGTCACCACAATCGAGGAGAACAGGCCATGGCTTTACCAGTATTGACACCGGAACAGCGCACCGCGGCGCTGGCCAAGGCGGCCGAGGCACGCACTGCGCGGTCGAAGCTGCTCGCATCCGTCAAGTCCGGCGAACTCAGCGTCGCTGACGTTCTCGCCAAGGCGGAGAACGACGAGATCGTCAAGAAGACCAAGGTGTCCGCCCTGATCAAGGCCCTGCCGGGTGTTGGTTCCGTGCGCGCCGCACAGCTGCTCGAGCAGCTGTCCATCGCCGATACCCGCCGTATCGGTGGCCTCGGTGCAAACCAGCGCGAAGCCCTCCTGGCTGCCGTCGCATCCTGATCGACCTGGGTCGGGCTCACACCCGATCCGGCGATAATGCGTTGCCTGCAGGGCTAGCATTTCGACCATGAACGTCGAAGTGACCCTGCTGCCGGGAATCGGGGTGCGGAAGGATTTCGCCCTCGCTTCCGGGCGTCGCATAGGCGTCATCACCCGCAAGGACGGCGCGAACGAGTTGATCGTCTCGCGCAAGGACGACCCCGATGCGACGCAGGAATCCATCACGTTGAGCAATGAGGAAGCGGCGGCTCTGGGCAATCTGCTCGGGTCGCCGCAACTCATCGCTCAGCTCGGGGAACAGCATCGCGACCTCCCCGGCATCAACACCCGCCAGCTCCCCGTCAGGAAGGGCTCGCGTTTCGACGGCCGCCCCCTCGGCGATACCGGGATGCGCACCAAGACCGGCGTCTCGATCGTCGCAGTGATGCGCGCGGGCCAAGTACAACCGTCACCCACTCCCGGCTTCACCCTCGTCTCGGGCGATCTGCTGGTCGCCGTCGGAACCGCCGACGGTTTGGACGCAGCTGCCAAGATCCTCGGCAATGCCTGACAATCGTCGGGTCTGACCCGGTGGCCGAGACTGCACTCGCTCTGACCGAACTGGGAGCGGTGTTCTTCGTCCTCGGCCTACTCGCCCGCGTGGCAGGCAAGTTCGGGGTCTCCCCCATTCCGTTCTATCTTCTCGCCGGTCTCGCCTTCGGCAACGGCGGAATCGTCAGCCTCGCCGGCATCGACGAATTCAGTGAGATCGCCAGCGAAATCGGCGTCATCCTGCTGCTGCTCCTGCTCGGACTCGAGTACACCGCCACCGAACTCGTCACCGGACTGCGCCGATCCTGGCTGGCGGGCCTGGTCGACATCGCTCTGAACTTCACTCCGGGCGCAGTGGTGGCACTGATACTCGGCTGGGGCGGCGTCGGAGCACTGGTGATGGGCGGTGTCACCTACATCTCGTCCTCGGGCATCATCGCCAAGGTCCTCACCGACCTCGGCCGGCTCGGCAACCGAGAAACCCCCATCGTGCTCTCCATCCTGGTGTTCGAGGACCTCGCGATGGCCGTCTACCTGCCGATCCTCACCACGGTCCTGATGGGTGCCAGTTTCCTCGGCGGGCTCGAAGCTCTCGGGATCTCCCTGCTGGTGGTCACGATCGTCCTGGTCATCGCTCTGCGCTACGGCAGCTCGGTCTCCTCGCTGCTCGACAGCAAGGACCGTGAGGTCATGCTCCTCAACGTCCTCGGCGCTGCCCTGCTGGTGGCCGGAATCGCGTCGGAACTGCAGGTCTCGGCCGCCGTCGGCGCATTCCTGCTCGGTATCGCGATCTCCGGCTCGACGGCCGCCAACGCCACCCGCGTTCTCGAACCCCTCCGGGATCTGTTCGCAGCGATGTTCTTCGTCGTGTTCGGTCTCGCCACCGATCCGGCAACCATCCCGCCGGTGCTCGGCTGGGCTATCGTCCTGGCGGTCGCCACCGCAGCGACCAAGATCGCGACGGGCTGGTGGGCGGCCAGGCGTCAAGGAATAGGGCGACCGGGCCGACTGCGCGCCGGTGCGGCCCTCGTGGCCCGCGGCGAGTTCTCCATCGTCATCGCCGGGCTGGCCGTGGCCGCGGGAGCCGTCGAGGGCGAGCTGGCTGCTCTGGCCACGGCATACGTGCTGCTGATGGCCATCCTGGGGCCCATCGCGGCCCGAGTCGTCGAACCGGTCGCGAAGGTCCTCCTTCGCACGAAGCCCGCCGTGTGATTGGCTTTCGGAATGGTGGACAAGCGTCGAGCATCGGTTCTGCGCCGACGGCCGCAGCTGTCGGAGGAGGTGGCCAACCACGTCCGGCACCTCGTCATGTCCGGCGAGGTGAGCCCAGGCGACTTCATCCGACTCGACGAGACCGCCGCCGAACTCGGGGTGAGCGTCACTCCGGTTCGCGAGGCACTGCTGACGCTGCGGGGTGAGGGCATCGTCGAACTCGTCCCGCATCGCGGATACAAGGTCTCGCCCCTGACGCCGAGCGACATCGTCGACATCTTCTGGCTGCAGGGCCACATCGCCGCCGAGCTGGTTCGCCGCGCCGCGCCGAAGATCACCGAGGCCGAGCTCGACCGGCTCGCCGAGCTCACCGCCGCACTGTCGGTCGCCGTCGAGAACGGTCGGCCGGAGGACGTCGAGAACTGCGAATTCGAGTTCCACCGAGTCCTCAACCGACTCGCCGAATCCGCGAAACTGGCGTGGTTTCTCAACAACGCCACCCGCTACACACCCACCCGCCTCTACGCCACCGACCGCGACTGGGGCCGAGCGACAGTGCGCAACCACGAGGCCCTCATCGAGGCACTCCTTCGAAACGACATCGACGCCGCCTGCGAATTGATGAAGCAACAATTCACAGACGGCGCCGAGAGGTTGATCGCGCACCGCGGGTGAGCGCTACGCGCATGTGAGTGGAAACTCGTAGCCTGCTACGAGTTTCCGCTCACATGGGGTCAGCGCAGCGAGGCGGGAACCTGGAAGCGATCGCCGTACTTCTTTGCCAATTCGTCTGCACGAGTGACGAATCCGGCCTGACCACCCGGGTAGCCGACGACGTACTGGTGCACGCCGCCCGTCCAGGCGGGGAATCCGATGCCGAAGATCGAGCCGATGTTGGCGTCGGCGGTGGTGTTCAGGACACCCTCGTCGAAGCACTTCTGCGTCTCGATGGCCTCGATGAACAGCATGCGCTCCTTGAGGTCCTCGAACGGAATGTCCGCCGAGCCCGACTTGAACGCATCACGCAGTCCGGGCCACAGTCCGGCGCGCTTGCCGTCCTCGTACTCGTAGAAGCCCGCACCCTTGGCCTTCGACGGACGCTCGAACTCGTCGACCATCTTGTCGATGACGGCACCGGCCGGATCCTCGGGAGGAGTCTGACCCGCGGCGATGAGCGCGTCGTAGGTCTCCTTGCGGATCTTCTGCATCAGGTTGAGCGTGAGCTCGTCCGAGAGCTGCAGCGGCGCAGCCGGGTAACCGGCCTGCAGTCCGGCCTGCTCGATGGTCGACGGCTCGACGCCCTCGCCCAACATCGCGATGGCCTCGTTGATGAACGTGCCGATGACACGCGAGGTGAAGAAGCCGCGACTGTCGTTGACGACGATCGGGGTCTTCTTGATGAGCTGGACCAGGTCGAATGCCTTGGCCAAGGCTGCATCCGACGTCTTCTCGCCGCGAATGATCTCCACCAGCGGCATCTTGTCCACGGGTGAGAAGAAGTGGATGCCGATGAAGTCTTCCTGACGCTTGATGCCCTGAGCGAGGCTCGTGATGGGCAGCGTCGAGGTGTTGGAACCGAGCAGTGCCGTCGGATCGACGAGGTCCTCGATCTCCTGGAACACCTTCTGCTTCAACTCTTCCGACTCGAAGACGGCCTCGATGACGAGGTCTGCGCCTTCGACGTCCTTGGCGTCGGCCGTCGGGTGGATACGGGCCAGCAGAGCGTCGGACTTCTCCTGGGTGGTCTTGCCACGCGAGAGTGCCTTGGCTTCGATCGCCTCGGAGTAGGCCTTGCCCTTCTGAGCCGACTCGATGGCAACGTCCTTGAGCACCACGTCGATTCCGGCCTTGGCACACACGTACGCGATGCCCGCGCCCATCATGCCCGCGCCGAGAACCGCGACCTTGGTGAACGTGGTCTTCTCGATGCCGTCCGGGCGCGACTTGCCGGCGTTGATCGCCTGCAGGTCGAAGAAGAACGCCTGAATCATGTTCTTGGACACCAGACCGGTGACCAACTCGGTGAAGTACCGCGACTCGATGGTGCACGCGTTGTCGAAATCGACCTGCGCACCCTCCACTGCCGCAGCGAGAATCGCGCGCGGAGCCGGCATCGGTGCGCCCTTGATCTGCTTGCGCAGGTTGGACGGGAATGCAGGC